>NZ_CP013141.1:36-284134 GCF_001442535.1 Lysobacter antibioticus
GGCGTCGGCGCCTTCGGCGACGGCGGTGCCGGCGGCGTCAGCAGCCTGGGCGGCGGCATCGCCAGCCTGGCTGGCGGCGGCCGAGGCTTCGGCGGCTTCGTTCTTGGCTTCTTCGGACTTCGGGGCGCAAGCCGACAGGGCCAGGACGGAAGCGGCGAGGAGGACGTACAGGTGGGTCTTCATGAGTGTCTATCCTGAGGAGTTGTCTGAGAGAAAAAACGTGGAACGGTGATGTCAGGCAACGCCAGTGCGCGCAGCGGTCCGGCAAGCCGGCTCAGATCGTTCACTGACCTTACGGAAAAAGCCGCCGGAAACCGGCGGCTTTCCCGTTCGGCACGATGACTCGTGCCGGAACTAAGCAGTATCGCTTGCGCGATATTACTTCTTGGCTTCTTCCTTGGCAGCTTCTGCCGGAGCAGCAGCGTCCTTGGCAGCGTCGGCAGCCTGGCCAGCGGCGTCGGCAGCGTTCTTGGCAGCGTCGGCAGCGGCGTCGGCAGCAGCCGGGGTCGCAGCGTTGGCAGCGGCGTCGGCCGAGGTAGCAGCAGCGTCGGCAGCCGAAGCGGCGGCGTCAGCGCTGGCAGCAGCGGCGTCGGCGGTGGCAGCGTCGCCAGCAGCGGCGGCGGTGTCAGCAGCGGCCTGAGCTTCGGTCGAAGCGGCAGCGGCGTCGGCGGAAGCTTCTTCGGCCTGCTTCTGGTTCGAGCAAGCGGCCAGGGCCAGGCCCAGAGCCAGGGCGATCAGCGCCTTGTTGAAATTCATGATTCGGATTCCTCGTCGATTAGTTAGGCAACGCGCAGTTGCGCGCCGATAACATGATGACAAGCCGGTGACGTGTGTCAAGCGGGCTTGCCGGTTTTTTTTGTGCAACGCGTTTTTAACTATTTAGAGCAACTCTATCGCAATTGCGGTCGCTTCGCCGCCGCCGATGCACAGCGAAGCGACGCCGCGCTTGCCGCCGCGCAGGCGCAAGGCATTGATCAGCGTGACCACCAGGCGGGCGCCGCTGGCGCCGATCGGGTGTCCCAGGGCGACCGCGCCGCCATGGACGTTGATCTTGTCGTGGGGGATGCCGAGGTCCTTCATCGGCGCCATCGCGACGCAGGAAAAGGCCTCGTTGACCTCGAACAGGTCGACGTCGGCGACCGTCCAGCCGGCCTTTTCGAGCACGTTTGAAATCGCTTTCACCGGCGCGGTGGTGAACCACTCCGGCGCCTGGGCGTGGCCGGCGTGGGCGACGATCCGGGCCAGCGGCTTGAGGCCGCGCGCGGCGGCGTCGTCGGCCGACATCAGCAGCGCGGCGGCGGCGCCGTCGGAGATCTTCGAGGACGACGCGGCGGTCAGCACGCCGTCCTTGCCGAACGCCGGGCGCAGGCCGGGAATCTTGCTGACGTCGATCTTGGCCGGCTCTTCGTCGCTGTCGACGACGACATCGCCCTTGCGGCCCTTGACGGTCACCGGAACGATCTCGTCCTTGAAGTGGCCGGCGCTCTGCGCAGCCTGCGCGCGCTTCACGCTTTCCTCGGAATACGCGTCGATCGCAGCGCGATCCAGGCCGTATTTCTCGCAAGCCGCGTCGCCGAACACGCCCATGGCCTTGCCGTCGTACGGGTTGGTCAGACCGTCCCAGGCCATGTGGTCGAGCATCTCGGTGCTGCCGTAGCGGATGCCGGTGCGCGAGTTGTTGAGCAGGTGCGGGGCGTTGGTCATCGACTCCATGCCGCCGGCGACGACGACCTTGGCCGAGCCGGCCTTGATCAGGTCGTGGGCGAGCATGATCGCCTTCATGCCCGAGCCGCAGACCTTGTTGATCGTGGTGCAGCCGGCCGAGGTCGGCAGGCCGGCGTTGAGCGCCGCCTGGCGCGCCGGGGCCTGGCCGAGGCCGGCCGGGAGCACGCAGCCCATGATGACTTCGTCGACCTGGTCGGCGGCGACGCCGGCCTGCTCGAGCGCGCCGGTGATCGCGGCGCTGCCCAGGGTCGGGGTCGGGACGCCGGTGAACTGGCCGAGGAAAGAACCGATGGCGGTGCGCTTGGCACCGACGATGACGACATCGCTCATGGCGGAACTCCAAAAACTGTGGCGTAGACGGAGACCGGCGCGTGGGCCGGAACCGCCGGATTATGCGGCGCCATGCTGCACCGCGGCAAATACCGGGGTCTCGAATAACGAAAAACAAACAATTGTTCGTCTCGCGGCCGCGACGAAGCCGGCAGGCAGCTGAACGGCATCAGGCCGAATCCGGCGATTCGGGGCGAGTCGGGCCGGTCCTGTCGGAGCGGATCGGGGCGGTTCGGGAGCGGATCCGACTACGGGCCGGGGAGGGCGCTGCGGGTCGGAACGCATCGAAACGAATCGGTGAATGCCTCGGCGATGGTTTTCGTGGCGCATATCGCATGAAGAAATCTGCACTGAAAACCTGCGGTTTCGATTGTCGTCGCGCGCGGCTTGGATTAAAACGAAGGCGACGCGCGGCCGTGTCGCAGGGGTGCGAGCGGCGGGCCGTCCCCGACGGGGAGCTGAGCGATGAAACGATTCGGACCGGCAGCGCGATGCAGTTCGCGGCTGGCGCTATGCGCGCTGAGCCTGGCCATCCTGAGCGCCTGCGGTGGCGGCGGAGGCGGCGGCGACGCGGTCCGCCCGACACCGCCGCCGGCGACCCCACCACCGACCCCGCCGCCGGCGCCGAACCCGGCCCAGCCGGCGGCCGACGCCCACTTGGCCTTGACCAACACCCGCGCCGCGCATGCGCTCGGCCTGACCGGGCAGGGCGTGCGCATCGGCGTGGTCGACAGCGGCGTGCGCCGCACCCATCCGGCCCTGGCCGGGCGGGTCGGGCCGATGCTGATCTACACCGATCCGCGCACCAACAACCACGCCATCGACGATGTCCTCGGCCACGGCACCTACGTCGCCCAGATCGCCGCCGGCACCGCGGTGAGCAGTTGGCCCGGCGGCATCGCCCCGGGCGCGAGCATCGTCTCCGCGCGCATCCTCTCCGACGTGCGCCCGAGCGACGACGGCTCCGGCCAGGGCAACGAAGCGCGCGACGCCGGCGGTCTCGACATCGTCTCGCGCGACCTCATGAACGCCGGCGTGCGCATCATGAACAACTCCTGGGGCGGCCTGTACTGGACCGGCGACAACGTCACCGTCAGTTTCATCAACGCCTACAAGCCCTTCATCGACAACGGCGGCCTGGTCGTGTTCGCGACCGGCAACGAGGGCAAGCCGCAGCCCTCCGACAACGCCTCGCTGCCGAGCCAGGGCGCCGGCGCCAACCTGCTCGAACGTGGCTGGATCGCGGCGGCCGCGCTCGACAGCAACAACCCGACCCAGTTGGCGAGCTACTCCAACGCCTGCGGCATCGCCATGAACTACTGCCTGGTGGCGCCGGGCAACGTCATCGCCACCGGCGTCAACGACCCGGTCGGCAGCCCGACTTACTGGTTCGTCCAGGGCACCTCGTTCGCCGCGCCGCAGGTCTCCGGCGCCGCCGCGCTGGTGTGGCAGGCGTTTCCGTACTTCAACAACGATCTGGTCCGGCAGACTCTGCTCGGCAACGCCAAGGACCTCGGCGCGCCCGGCGTCGACCCGGTGTTCGGACAGGGCCTGCTCGATGTCGGCGCCTCGGTGCGCGGCCCGCATCGGCTCGACTGGGGCGATGTGCGGGTGTCGTTCGACGGCAGCTCGACCTGGTCCAACCCGCTCAGCGGCACCGGGGGCCTGATCAAGGAAGGCAGCGGCACGCTGCGCCTGGACAGCACCACCGCGCATACCTACACCGGCACCACCGACGTCGCCGGCGGCGTGTTGCGGCTTGCCGACAACGCCTCGACGGTGTCGCCGACGACGGTGCGCGCCGGCGCCACCTTGGTCGGCGGCAACGGTGCGCGCATCGGCAACCGCGTCGACAGCCAGGGTGCGGTGCGGGTCGAAGGCGCCAGCCTGCGCGTCGACAGCTATCAGCAATCCGCCGCTGGGCAGCTGCAGTTCTTCATCGGTTCCAAGCTCGAAGTGACCGGCAACGCCAGCCTGGCCGGCAACGCCCACGTGCTCGGGCAGTTGCCCGGCTATACCCGTTCCAGCCGCGAGGTGTTCGTCAACGCCGGCAGCATCAGCGGGGCGTTCGCCTCGTTGACGACCGCCTCGAACGTATTCCTGGTGGCGGTGCCGGGCTATAGCAGCACCCAGGCCTGGCTCGACATCGTCTCGCTCAACATCACCGCCGCCGCGCAGTCGATGGGCGTGCAGGGCGCCGCGGCCGCGGCCGCCGAACGCGTCGACGGCGCTTTCGACGAACTCGACCGCAACACCGTCGTCAGCGGCGGCCCCGGCGCGCAGGGCGCCTTCAGCGCCGCGGCCGGCGCCTTGCAGCAGTCGGCCACGCCGGAGATCGCCAAGCGCTCGCTGGCCAGCCTGTCCGGCGAGCTGCACAGCGCCGACGCTGCGTTCGCGATGATGGCGATCGAAGGCAACCGCCGCGCGCTGGAATCGCGCCTGGATGCGCAGTACCTGCATCCGAGCGACGGCGCCTGGGCCGACCGCATCGACGCCCAGCGCGCGACCGCCGGCCGCTTCGACCTCGACGCCAACGGCTGGATCGTAGGCCACGACCAGCGCCAGGGCGCGCTGCGCTACGGCGCCGCGCTCAGCCAGACCGACGGTTACGCGCGCCATGAACTGCGCCGCGACCGCGAGCGCAACCGCCAGATCGAAGGCCAGTTCTACGCGGCCTGGAACCGCGGCGGCCACTATCTGTTGGGCCGTGCCGCGCTCGGACGCATGGAGCGCGATCTCGAACGCGAGGTCATGCTCGGCGCCGCCGACTTCGGTGTCGGCACCCGCTATGCCAACCGCTATCTGCAACTCGATGCGCAACTCGGGCACCGCTTCGAGGGCGCCAACGGCATGGTCACGCCGTATGTGGGCGTGCAATCGGTGCGCCTGGATCGCAGCGGTTTCGACGAGCCCGGCGCCGCCGGCTTCGGCCTGCGCGCCGGCGACTCGACCTTGAGCGCGACGCAGGCGCTGCTGGGCGCGCGGATGCAGCGCGAATGGCGGTTCGGTTCGGCCTTGCTCACCTTGGACGGCCGCGCCGAATGGCAGCGCACCCTGGCGCAGTCGGGCGATTTCATCGACGCGCGCTTCACCGCCCTGGACGTGTGGTCGCCGATCGCCAGCGAGCCTTTGGCCCGCGACGTCGGCGTGTTCGGCCTGGGCCTGAGCACCCGTTTCGGCCGCGGCAGCGTGCTGCGCTTCGATTTCGATCAACGCAGGGAGCGGGGCGAGGACTATCTGCGCGCGTTCGCGAGCTGGACGGTGCCGTTCTGAGCGAAGGACGCAGAGCGGGTCCTCCAGAGTCCCTCTATCGAAAGAGGGACTCTGGTGCAGCGTGATGGGTGGGTGGCGCTACGCAGGCGGCGAAGCGAATCTCCCCGCGCTTTCCAACATGGCGCGCAAACAAAAACGCCGTCGCAACCGCGACGGCGTTTTGCTTTACCCAACCCGCCCGAGACTCAGCTCTTGCCGTCGAACAGCTCGCGGCCGATCAGCATGCGGCGGATCTCGTTGGTGCCGGCGCCGATCGCGTACAGCTTGGCGTCGCGCAGGATGCGCCCCGTCGGGTACTCGTTGATGTAGCCGTTGCCGCCCAGGGTCTGGATCGCTTCCAGCGCCACCTGCACCGCGGCGTCGGAAGCGTGCAGCAGGCACGAGGCCGCATCGACGCGGCTCTTATAGCCGGCGTCGAAGTCGCGTCCCACCTGATAGGCGAAGGCGCGGCTCGACTGCAGCGCGGTGTACATGTCGGCGATCTTGCCCTGCATCAGGCCGAAGGTGCCGATCGCCACGTCGAACTGCTTGCGCTCGCGCACGTAGGGCAGGGCGATGTCGAGCGCCGCCTGCATCAGGCCCAGCGGGCCGCCGGTCAGGACCAGGCGCTCGGTGTTGAGGCCGCTCATCAGCACCTTGACGCCGTGGTGCACTTCGCCGAGCACGTTCTCGACCGGAATCTCGCAGTCCTCGAACACCAGTTCGCAGGTGTTGGAGCCGCGCATGCCCAGCTTGTCGAGCTTCTGCGCGGTGCTGAAACCCTTCATGCCCTTCTCGACGATGAAGGCGGTCATGCACTTGCTGCCGGCGTCCTTGCCCGCGGTGCGCATGTACACCACCAGCACGTCGGCCTCGGGGCCGTTGGTGATCCACATCTTGTTGCCGTTGGCGACCCAGACATCGCCCTTGCGCTCGGCGCGGCAACTCATCGAGCCGACCACGTCGGAACCCGCGCCCGGCTCGCTCATCGCCAGCGCGCCCTTCCACTCGCCGCTGCACAGCTTCGGCAGGTACTTGGAACGCTGCGCCTCGTTGCCGTTGGCGTAGAGGTTGGATACGCACAGGTTGGAATGCGCGCCGTAGGACAGGCCGACCGAGCCGGAGGCGCGGGAGATTTCCTCCATCGCCACCAGATGCGCCAGATAGCCCATCTCGCTGCCGCCGTATTCGCCCGGCACGGTCATGCCCAGCAGGCCCATCTCGCCTAGTTTCGGCCACAGGTCCTGCGGGAACGCGTTGTCATGATCGATCTGCTCCGCGCGCGGTGCGATCTCGGCTTCGGCGAAACGGCGCACGGCATCGCGCAGCGCATCGATCTCTTCACCCAGGGGAAAACTGCGCATATCAGCCCTCGTAACGAATCAGCGGCCGCCCGTTGAGCGGTTGGATGTTGCGGTTGTTGCGGCGGTAGTGGGACAGGAACGCCTGGATCTGCGCCTTCGACATCGTCACCGGCGCGGGCAGCACGTACCACTCCACATTTTCCGACAACGGCGGGGTCGTTAGCGAGCCCAGGTAGTGATAGTAAGCATGCGATTTCGGTAACAGCGCCTCGATATCGATCTCGCGCTGCGCCGGCGCGCCTTCGCGGCGACCCTGTTTAAGATCGTCGAGCACCTGCTGGGCGACCGGGTTGGCGGCGCCCTCGACGTACATCACGCCGACCACCGCCAGGCGGCCGTCCTGGGCCTTGAACACGAAGTGGCCTTCGAGCGGGAAATGCTTGCCGTCGAGGGTGTGCTCGCTCTGGGCATGGAAATGGAACTGGCTCAGGGCGAAATGGCGGCCGCGGATGCTCGCCTCGGTGCGATGGGTGTCGACCTGGACGGCGTGGCCGTTGTCGGCGACCGCGTCGATCGGGCCGCGGGTGTGGACGAATTCCAGCGCGCGCGGCTCGTTGTCGGCGGCGGCGATCGCCGCGGCGGTAACGATGTCGATCGGCGACTGCGCCTTGTCGTGCGCGGCCTGCCAGCGCTCCTGGTGTTCGTAATCCAGGGTTTCGGTGTGGGCGTGGCCGGACGCGGCCGGTCCGGCGGATTGGCCGGCGGCGGCGCCGGCGAGCGTTGCAAGACCGAGTGCGGCGACGGCCGCGAGGACGTGTTTACGCATGGCGAGCATCCCGTTGATGGCACGGATTGTGGAAGAGGCCGCGTTCGGGCCGTGACCCGGCGACGCGCTTGCGCGCATTCAGAAAAACGCAGGCCGGGGCGAAAACCCTACGCCGGATACGACGACGGGGCCGATGGGCCCCGTCGTGGTATGGCTCAGTGGCCGCTGCGGATGCGTCCGCGGAAGCTCGGCGTCGACCGGCCCATCGGCAGCTTGAGCTTGCCGATCGCGCTGATGCGCTCTTCGGCCAGGCGGTCGGCGGCGGTGTAGGTCGGGATGCTGTCGCGCTCGGCGATCTCGAAGATGCGGCCGAGGTTGTGATAGATCGTGCGCATCATGCGCATGGCGCGCTCGCGGTTGTAGCCGTCGAGTTCCAGCGCCACGTTCATCACGCCGCCGGCGTTCACGGCGTAGTCCGGCGCGTACAGGATGCCGCGCTTGGACACTTCGTCGCCGATGGCGTTGTTGGCCAACTGGTTGTTGGCCGCGCCGCAGATGATCTTGGCCTTCAGGCGCGGCAAGGTCTGCTCGTTGACGGTGCCGCCCAGCGCGCACGGCGAGTACACATCGGCAGGCACGTCGTAGATCTCGTCCAGGCCCACCGCTTCGGCGCCGTACTCGGACACCGCCTTGTCGACCAGGCCCTTGTTGATGTCGGTGACGAAGATCTTCGCGCCGCGCTCCTTGAGCAGCTTCACGAATTCCATGCCGACGTGGCCGAGGCCCTGCACGGCGTAGCTGTACTTGCCGACTTCCTCGTCGCCGAAGCGCTTGTTCAGCGCCGCCATCAGGCCCTGCAGGGTGCCGTAGGCGGTGAACGGCGAGGGATCGCCCGAACCGCCGTGGACCTGGTGCACGCCGGTGACGTATTCGGTCTCGCGGTACACGTATTCCATGTCGTTGACGTCGATGCCGACGTCTTCGGCGGTGATGTAGCGGCCGCCCAGCGAATCGACGAACTTGCCGAAGGCGCGGAACAGCGCTTCGGACTTGTCGGCGGCCGGGTCGCCGATGATCACCGCCTTGCCGCCGCCGATGTTGAGGCCGGCGACCGCGTTCTTGTAGGTCATGCCGCGGCTCAGACGCAGCACGTCGTTGAGCGCGTCCTGCTCGGTCTTGTACGGCCACATCCGCAGGCCACCCAGCGCCGGGCCGAGCACGGTGTTGTGGATCGCGATGATGGCCTTCAGGCCGGCGTCCTTGTTATGGCAGAACACGACCTGCTCATGGCCGAAGGTGTCGAGGGTTTCGAAAATCATCGGGTGCTCCGGACCGGCGCGGCATTGCGCGAAGCGCTAAGGACGCCTGGTGGTGGTAAGTCGTTGAATGGAAATGGATTCGCCTGTACGCCGCAACCGCAGGGGCCCGCCGTAGGGGCCGTAGTCTAAAGCAATCGGGCAATACGGCTAGGTATTGCAGGGGCCGGGCAATCGTGGCTGGAGCGGCGCATGTGAAGGCCTGCGAAGGCCTGCGCGGAGAGGTTTGCGGCCGCTCTCGCGGCACTCGCGAAAGGCCTCGCCGACGCGCCGATCGCCAAGGCTGGCGCGGCGACGGCTGTCATCGGCGCGACCGACGAGCGCGCTCACACTCGCTCTGCCTCGCCCGGCTCCAGCCGCGATCGAGCCCGCGGCGCGGGCTTTGCCGTAGTTGTCGATTCGCCGCCGGTCCGCTTCGGGCGTCACGAGCCGAAGCGTTCAGTGCGGACCTTTGTCCGCAGCGGCGCGGTCAGGCCGTTTTCTGCATTGCGAATCGATATTTATCAGGACCCGTCATGACCATCGCCCGCAAAACCGCGCGCCGCGCACGCAGCGGCACCACGCTTCGCCACGAGGCCTTCGAGGAGTCCGAACTCGAAGTCACGCCGAAGGCCGGTGCCGGGCGGGTCGAGCGCAGTGCGGCGCGGCGGCGTTTGCTTGATGCGCGCCCCGACACCGCCGACTTTCGCGACCGCATGTTCGAGCCGACCCTGATCGACGTGCCGGTACGCATTCCGCTGTCGGAGCATCTGAAACTGCGCCTGCCGGTGCTCGACCAGGGCGACGAAGGCGCTTGCACCGCGTTCGGTCTGGCCGCGGTCGCCCACGCCTTGCTGCGCAAGCGCGCGCCGCGCGCCAAGCTGGCCGCGGTCAGCACCCGCATGTTCTACGACATGGCGCGCCGCTACGACGAATGGCGCGGCGAAAGCTATTCCGGGTCCAGCTGCCGCGGCGCCATGAAGGGCTGGCACCACCACGGGGTGTGCACGGACAAGGTCTGGCCGTACAAGTCCGGCACTCCGATGGAGACCTACACCGAAGCGCGCGCACGCGACGCGGCGCAGCGCCCGCTCGGCGCGTACTTCCGGGTCAATCACAAAGACCTGGTGGCGATGCACGCGGCCTTCGCCGAAGTCGGCGTGCTGTACGCATCGAGCGCGGTGCACGAGGGTTGGGACGACCCGGTGCGCGGCCGCATCGTCTGGGCGCAGCAGGAACTCGCCGGCTATCACGCCTTCGCCATCGTCGGTTACGACGAAGGCGGTTTCTGGATCCAGAACTCCTGGGGCAAGGACTGGGGCCGCGGCGGCTACGGCTATATCAGTTACGACGAATGGCTGGAGCGCGGCAGCGACGTCTGGGTCGCGCGCCTGGCGGTGCCGGTGCGCCTGCACAAGGCGCAGTCGAGCGCGATCAATCATTCCAGTGTCGCCCGTCAGTCCACCGGCTATTCGCAGGCCGACTTGCGCCCGCACATCGTCAGCCTCGGCAACGACGGCGCCTTGCGCGACGGCGGCCGTTTCGGCACCACCCTCGACAATGTCCGCAACCTGATCCGCGACGACTTGCCGCGCATTACCGCGGGTTGGCGCAAGAAGCGGGTCATGTTGTATGCCCACGGCGGCCTGGTGCCGGAGCAGAGCGCGATCCAGCGCGTCGCCGACTACCGCGAAACCCTGCTCGACCGGCAGGTCTATCCGCTCGCCTTCGTCTGGAAGAGCGACGTCTGGAGCACCCTGGGCAACATCCTGCGCGACGTCGCCCGGCCGCGCAGCGAGGGCATCGTCGACAAGGCCAAGGACCTGCTGCTCGACCGTCTCGACGACACGCTCGAACCGCTGGCGCGCGTCGCCGGCGGCAAGCTGCTGTGGGACGAGATGAAGGAAAACGCCTTGCTCGCTACTACCGCACGCGTGGCGCTGGCGAACGGCGGCGCCCAGGAGGCCGGCGGCGCGGCCCTGGTGGCGCGGTTGCTCGGCGAATGGATCGACCACGATCCCAACGTCGAGCTGCACCTCACCGCGCACAGCGCCGGCTCGGTGTTGTTCGCGCCGCTGGTGCAGTTGCTGACCTGCGACGGCATCGTCCCGGACGGCCCGGCGGTCGGCATGCGCGGCCTCGGCCTGAAGATCGAAAGCGTGGCCTTGTGGGCGCCGGCGATCACCGTCGAACTGTTCCTGCAGACGTATGCGCCGGCCTTGCGCAGCGGCGCGATCAAGCGCCTGTCCTTGTTCACCCTGACCGACAAGGCCGAGAACGACGACGACTGCGCCGACATCTATCACAAGTCCTTGCTGTACCTGGTCGCGCATGCGCTCGAAACCCAGGCGCGCAGTTGGATCAACCGCGCTTATCGTCACGGCACGCCCTTGCTCGGCATGGCGCGTTTCCTGGAAAAGGGCGGCGAACAGGGCAATGCCGAACTGCGCGAGCTGATCGACAGCGGCCGCATCGACTGGATCCAGTCGCCGACCGCGGGGCTGCCGCCGGGTTCGCCCGATGCTTCCACGTCGACCACGCACGGCGGCTTCGAAGACGATCGCGCGACCCTGGCGGCGACCCTCGCGCGCGCGCTCGGCCATGCCACCACCACTGCGAGTTTCGACCTGCATCGCTCCGATGCCGGCAATGCCGACCGCCGCAACGCCATCGCGCGCGCGGTCAAGTCCTGAAACATCGAAGGCGCTGCGAAGGAATGCGGCGACAGCGGCCGGTGTGACGCGTCCAATATCGCGACGCGTCACACCTGGCAAGGGTTACGTCGGCGAGCTCAGCGATGGGCCCAATACCCATCGCGGAAACGCCATGCCGGCCCGTAGGGATGCCAGCGCGGCCCCACGTAGACATAACCGCGGCGCGCGACCACATAGTGACCGCCGATCCAGCGATAACCGCGGCCGTCCCAGCGCCAATGCCCCGGCGCCCACACATAACCCGGGCGCACCCGTACCCGCTCGTAGCGCGGCGGGGGCGGCGCCACCCGCACGTCCACGTCCACATAGGTGCGCGCCTGCGCTTGCGGCGCATGCACGCCCGCGAGCGACGCCACTGCGAACACCGTCGCCGCCATCAAAGGACGCATAGCCATACCGTTCTCCTCGAATCCGGCGGCCACCCGCCGGTACCGAGGACAACGCCGTTGCCAAGGTACCTGTTGACTTCGCGGCGCGCGGCGTTCAGATGCGCGTTGGTTTAGATCCGCCGTGGCTTTAAGGGTAGGAGCGGCGCCAGCCGCGACCGCGCACGAACACGCTCGCGCCGCCACCGCCTGCAACCGAATGGCGTTTCGCGGCGCCCGCAACGACTGTGCCAGCCTTCAGCTTTGCGCCGCTATCGGGCAGCACCGCGGTCGCGGCTCGCGCCGCTCCTACCCAAAACCCCGCCGCGGCGCAGGTCGCAACACTACCCGGACCCGCTCGCGCGGCCACCGTTCGCCCCCGCACGGCCGGCCGCCAGACCGGAACTGCCGCCCGGAGCTACAATACGCACAGCCCGTACTGCGTACCGAGATGCCCATGAGCACGACCGCCGCCAACATTCCCGCCGTACAGCCCGACGCTACGCCGCTGCGTTTCGTCACCGCTGCCAGCCTGTTCGACGGCCACGACGCCGCGATCAACATCATGCGTCGCCTGATCCAGGGGCAGGGCGCCGAAGTCGTCCACCTCGGCCACAACCGCTCGGTCGAGGACGTGGTGCGCGCCGCGCTGCAGGAAGATGCCGACGGCATCGCCCTGTCGAGCTACCAGGGCGGCCACGTCGAGTACTTCAAGTACATGGTCGACATGCTCAAGGAGCGTGGCGCCGGTCACATCCGCGTGTTCGGCGGCGGTGGCGGCACCATCACCCCGGAAGAAATCCGCGAACTCCAGGCCTACGGCGTCGAGCGCATCTACCACCCCAACGACGGCATGCACATGGGCCTGGTGGCGATGATCGAAGACGTCATCCGCCGCGCCAGCGAAGGCCGCATCGCCGACACCACGCCGGACAAGCCGGCGGCAATCGACGACGAAATCACCATCGGCAAGATGCTCTCGGCGATCGAAGAGGGCCTGCTCGACGAAACCCAGCTCGCCCATCTGCGCAAGCAGTGGCAGCTCGCCGGCGGCAAGACCCCGGTGGTCGGCATCACTGGCACCGGCGGCGCCGGCAAGTCCTCGGTCACCGACGAACTGCTCAACCGCTTCCTGGCCAATTTCCCCGACATGCGCATGGCGGTGATCTCGGTCGACCCCACCCGCCGCCGCACCGGCGGCGCGCTGCTCGGCGACCGCATCCGCATGAACTCGCTGCGCAGCCCGCGCGTGTACATGCGCTCGATGGCCACCCGCCGCCAGCACTCGGCCACCAACACCGTGCTCAAGGACTGCATCGGTTTCCTGCGCGGCCTGGGCTACGACCTGGTGATCGTCGAAACCGCCGGCATCGGCCAGTCCGACTCGGAGATCGTCGACCTGGTCGACTTCCCGATGTACGTCATGACCAGCGACTTCGGCGCGCCCAGCCAGCTCGAGAAGATCGACATGCTCGACTTCGCCGAGCTGGTGGTGCTGAACAAGTTTGACAAGCGCGGCGCCGAAGACGCCCTGCGCGACGTGCGCAAGCAGTGGAAGCGCAACCGCGTCGCCTTCCAGACCAAGGACGAGGACGTCCCGGTCTACCCGACCATCGCCAGCCAGTTCAACGACCCCGGCATCAGCTGGATGTTCGTCAACCTGTGCCGCCTGCTGCGCGAGAAGCTGTCGCTGCCGGCCGAGAAGTGGACGCCCGACGTCGACACCTCGCTGAAGGAGCCGCGCGCCACCGTGCTGATCCCCGGCAGCCGCGTGCGTTATCTCGCCGAGATCGCCGAACAGGGCCGCGGCATCAACCGCCAGATCGAGACCCAGGCCGACGTCGCCGACCGCGCGCAGTCGTACTGGCAGTCGCTGCACGACCTCGACGACCCCGAATTGCCGAAGCAGCTCGACCTGTATGCGGCCGAAGCGTTGCTGGCGGCTCAAGAGGCGGCGTCGCCGGCCAAGAGCGTCGACCGCACCCTCGTCACCCTGCGCCAGCGCTACAACGACGCCGTCCAATCCCTCACCTCCGAGGCATTGAAGCTGCTGCGCGACTGGCCCGCGCGCCTGAAGTCGATCACCGACGACGTCAACGAATACAAGGTCCGCGACAAGGTCATCCGCGTCGAGAACTACCGCGACTCGTTGAGCCACCAGAAGATCCCGAAGATCGCCGCGCCGACCTACAAGAGCTGGGGCGAGCTGCTGACCTTCCTGCAGAAGGAAAACCTGCCGGGCTATTACCCCTACACCGGCGGCGTCTATCCGTACCGCCGCACCGGCGAAGACCCGATCCGCATGTTCGCCGGCGAAGGCACGCCCGAGCGCACCAACCGCCGTTTCCATTACCTCAGCGTCGGCCAGCCGGCCGCGCGCCTGTCGACCGCGTTCGACAGCGTCACCCTGTACGGCGAAGACCCGGCGGTGCGCCCGGACATCTTCGGCAAGATCGGCAACTCCGGCGTCAACATCGCGTCCCTGGACGACATGAAGAAGCTGTACTCCGGCTTCGACCTGTGCGCGCCGACCACCTCGGTGTCGATGACCATCAACGGCCCCGCGCCGATGCTGCTGGCGATGTTCATGAACACCGCCATCGACCAGCAGGTCGAAAAATACCTGCGCGAGGACGGCGCCCGCTGGGACGCCGCCCACGACAAGATCGAAGCGATGTTCGCCAATCGCAAGCGCCCGCAATACAGCGGCCTGCTGCCCGAGACCAACGACGGCCTCGGCCTGGGCTTGCTCGGCGTCACCGGCGACCAGGTCGTCGACGCCGAGACCTACGAAGCCATCAAGACCCGCACCCTCGCCACCGTGCGCGGCACCGTGCAGGCCGACATCCTCAAGGAAGACCAGGCCCAGAACACCTGCATCTTCAGCACCGAGTTCGCCCTGCGCATGATGGGCGACATCCAGCAGTACTTCGTCGACAAGAACGTCCGCAACTTCTACTCGGTATCGATCAGCGGCTACCACATCGCCGAAGCCGGCGCTAACCCGATCAGCCAGCTCGCCTTCACCCTGAGCAACGGCTTCACCATCGTCGAGTACTACCTCGCGCGCGGGATGAAGATCGACGACTTCGCGCCCAACCTGTCGTTCTTCTTCAGCAACGGCATGGACCCGGAGTACACCGTGATCGGCCGCGTCGCCCGCCGCATCTGGGCCCGCGCCATGCGCGAGCGCTACGGCGCCGACCCGCGCAGCCAGATGATGAAGTACCACATCCAGACCAGCGGCCGCTCCCTGCACGCGCAGGAGATCCAGTTCAACGACATCCGCACCACCTTGCAGGCCCTGTACGCGCTGTTCGACAACTGCAACAGCCTGCACACCAACGCCTACGACGAAGCCATCACCACCCCGACCGAAGAAAGCGTGCGCCGCGCGGTCGCGATCCAGATGATCATCAACAAGGAACTGGGCCTCAACTTCAACGAGAACCCCTGGCAGGGCAGCTTCGCCGTCGACTACCTCACCGACATCGTCGAAGAGGCCGTCTACAAGGAGTTCGAAGCCATCAGCGAGCGCGGCGGTGTGCTCGGCGCCATGGACACCATGTACCAGCGCGGCAAGATCCAGGAAGAGAGCCTGTACTACGAGCACAAGAAGCACGACGGCAGCCTGCCGCTGGTGGGCGTCAACACCTTCCTGCCGAAGGATCACGGCGGCGACATCGTCACCGAGATCGAACTGATCCGCAGCACCGAAGGCGAGAAGGGCCAGCAGATCGACAACGTGTTGTCGTACCAGCAGGGCCGCAACGCTTATGCATCCGAAGGCCTGCGCAACCTGCAGGCCGCCGCGCGCGACCGCAAGAACGTGTTCGCCAGCCTGATGGAAGCGGTGAAGACCCACAGCCTGGGCCAGATCAGCCACGCCCTGTACGACGTGGGCGGCGAGTACCGCCGCAACATGTAAGCGCGCTTTACCGGCGCACCCGAACAGGCCCGCAATGCGGGCCTGTTTTTTTGGCGCTGTCTGAAACCTGCGGTGCGAGAAGCCGAGGCAAATCCCCCGGCGCAGGGGCACCCACCTCATGCACGCTACGTAGGCGCCAGCCCGTTCTTCGAAGGGGGCAGTGATACCGCTGCGCAGGTTGCGGCCGGCAGCGCGCCCGCGGCAGTTGCTGTTCCCCCCTTTGAAAAAGGGGGCAGGGGGGATTTGCTTTTTCAGCAGCTGAAAATCCCAACACAAGAAACCCAAACCTCGCCATCGCTCAGACGAGCATCCGTTTCATATCGCCAACCGACCCAGCACGAACGGGATCCGCGACGTCTATCACGCCCGCGTTGCAACGCGGGCCGTGAAAACACGGCGCGCCCGAAACCGTCGGCGACCGCGGCCGCGATGCATCGCCAAGACCGTGTCATAAGCCCGTTCACGCATCTAAAACCATGCCGGCTTTCTCGTTTGGCCGATGGGCGTTCTGCCAAGATCGCCCCGCGTTCCCGTACCGGCCCCATCAGGGGCGCGGTCTCACCTTCACCCTCATAATTTTCAGGAGTGGCCTCATGGCTATCCCCCTGCAGCGGCTGCGCGCGTTCGCTCAGCATGCCTGCGTTCTCGCGGTGCTCGCTTTGGCGACGACGACCGGCGCCCATGCCCAGCCCCAAGCCTCGCCCACGAACACCATCGGCGACTTCAGCGTCAGCGTGGAACCCGGCGCCGTCGCCACCAGCCGCGAAAGCTCGGTCTTCGCCTACGTCGCGGTGACCAGCCTCGACCGCTTCAGCCGGCCCGCCGTGCTGAGGGCGTCGGGCCTGCCCGCAGGCGTCACCGCCACCTTCTCGCCGGCCTCGATCGTTCCGCCGCCCAGCGGTGTCGCGCGTTCCAAACTCACCCTGGCCATCGCCGCCGGCGTGCCGGTCGGCAGCTATCCGATCACCGTCACCGGCACTTACGACAAACTCGTGCGCAGCACCACCGCGAACCTCACGGTGACCGCCGATTCGGCCTTCAAGCTGACGGTGCCCGGCACCCAGCACATCACCTACATCGGCGGCAGCAGCCAAGTGCCGATCACGGTCACCGGCTACGACTTCGGCGGCGCAGTCACGCTGGGCGTGACCGGCCTGCCCGCAGGCGTCACCGCGAGCTTCGGCCTCAACCCGGTCAGCCCCGGCGCCAAGGCCGCGGTGAATTCGACCCTCACCCTCAAGGCCTCGGCGCAAGTGCAGCAGGGCAAATACCCGATCACGATTACCGGCGCCTCGGGCGCCATCACCCGCGGCGTGCCGCTGGACCTCTACGTCAACCCGGCGCCCGACTTCACCCTGTGGACGATCGGCCGCAGCCGCGCCCTGGTCGCGGTGACCCAGCAGGCCGGCATCAGCGGCTGGCTGGAGATCAACGCACGGCCGTTGTCCGGCTGGAACCAGCCCATAGCGTTCTCGATGGAGGGCCTGCCGCCCGGCGTCACCGCCAGCTTCAGCCCCGAGGTCGTCAACCCCTACGGCCCCACCAGCATCGCCTTCACCGCATCCGCCGATGCGCCGGTCGGCAGCTATGAAGCGACCGTGGTCGCGACCGCCGCCTCGGCGACCCACCGCCTGCCGGTGCAACTAACGGTGCTGCCGTATCTCGATGCCAACCGCCTGGCCAACGACCTCACCCGCGTCGGCATCTCCTTGCGCGCTGGCGAGTCGTTGTTGTTCAACATCATGAAGCCCGAAGGCGCCGCACCGGACTTCTACCTCAACACCCAATTCGGCCCCGGCACGGGCGCCGGCACGCTGTACGTGCGCGAAGGCGCGCCGCCGACCGATACCGAATACCACTGCCGCACCAGCGGCGTCTGGAGCACCTTCTGCCGGGTCGATCGCGACCCGCACGCCGACTTTCCGCTCACTTACTTCCTGCGCCTGAAAGCCCGTACCGACATGACCGGCGCCAGCGTCATGGCCACCTACGGCGGCAGCTACGACGCCCGCCCGCGCGTGGTGTTCTCTAACCCGACCGACTACCTCATCAACGACAACGCCGTCGTCGAAAGCCCGCTGGGCGTCCTGCGCTTGAACGGCAACGGCGGCATCGCCCGCGTCGTCTATCGCCTCAGTCACCCGCATCGCACCGACCTCAAGCTGGAACTGATCGCACCCGACGGCCAGGCCTATCTGTTGCGCGACCACAGCAACGGCCCGATCAACCCCAGCGTGGAGCAGACGCTGGACCTCACCGACAAAGTCGCCAACGGCGTGTGGAAACTGCGCGTCACCGACGACGTGCCGGGCGGCTCGGGCACCTTGCTGGACTGGAGCCTGGATTTCTACCGCAGGGACTGACGCAGCCGACTTGCCAAGCCTCGCTCTGAACCCCTCTCCCGCTTGCGGGAGAGGGGCAGGGGTGAGGGCAGCAGCCCGCCGCACCACCCACAACAAACCGCATCCACCACCCAACCGCTCGCCGCCGCCAACGAACAGCGCGCCCGCGCCACGCGGCCCGCCATCGCCATGCCCCGCAGCCCGGGCTGCCCGATAATGCGGCCATGACCATCATCCTCACCGACTTCGCCCGCGCCCGCCTGTTCCCGCGCGAGCCGCGCCGCAACACCATCCAGGACATCACCCCCGAACAGTTCGAGCGCCACCTCAACCAGGCGCCGCCGCTGCACGTGCTCGACGGCTACGCCCCGTTCTGCAAACTGCACGTGCACCGCAACTGGACCAGCACCCGCTGCCTCGCGGTGCCGATCACCGAGGCCAACCGCCACCTGCTGCGTTCGGACTACGACGCCCGCACCAAGGACGAACTGCCGGTGCTGGTGCGCTGGTTCGAAGGCCTCGACCCGCCGGTGGCCGAATACCTCATCGTCATCCTCTACAGCCGCGAACAACTGGCTAAAGAAGGCACCGTCACCGACGCCGACTGGGGCGTGGTCGGCTGCATGTACACCGCCGAACCCGTCGAAACCCCGATGGCCCCGATCACCATGATGCGCAACGCCCTGGGCGTGGAAGAGGGCGGCTCCGGCGTATCGCTGGACCGCGAGGCCTACCGCCGCAGCGTGGCGTTCTGGAGCACGCACGCCAACTGGCGCGGCTGAAGCGCTTCGCGCAGCCAGCCGTTGCAACACCGCAGCGTTCGTCGTAAACAAGGCGTCGGTCGACTTCGAACGAGGTGCAGCATGGATCGATACACCGGCGGCTGCTGGTGCGGCAAGGTCCGCATCGTGGCCACGGGCCGCCCCTACCGGGTCGGCCTGTGCCATTGCCTCGACTGCCGCAAACACCACGGCGCCCTGTTCCATGCCTCGGCGATCTTCCCCGAGGAGGCGGTCACCGTCGAAGGCGAAACCCGCGCTTACAAAGACCGGCACTTCTGCCCGCACTGCGGCTCGCCCGTGTTCGGCCGCAGTGGCGACGAAATCGAAGTGAACCTCGGCGCCCTAGACGCCCCCGATCAATTCCAGCCGACCTACGAGCTGTGGACCGTGCGCCGCGAATCCTGGCTGCCGCCGTTTCCGCTGGTGCGGCATTACGAACGCAATCGCGAAGGCCTGACCCGCTTCGAGGAATAGGCGCGAAGGCCGCTCGGCACACCTATCCGCGCACCACGAAATCTCGTGCCCGCACTCGAAACGCAATCAGCGCAACCCACGGTTGGGCATTATCTGCCACCTCCAGCGCACTGGCGCTCGCGGTGGAGAAGAAGTTCGACCTCAAGGACGACATCCGCCTGGTCTTCAATCAACCCAGCGCGACCCTGGCCCCGGGCGAGATGGTGCATGTCTACCGCGTCGGCCACGCCAACCCCGACCCCGCCGCGCACCTCGCCAGCATGAGGACCGCCGAGGCGCTGGATGATGGCTTGAAAGTCTAGGCTGGTACTCGTTCGCTGATTCGAACGCATGGCCCCCTTGTCGAGCGCTCTTTCGCCATTCCACTGCTATGGCATCAACATCATTGCCAAGGGTTCGGCAGCCAGGTTGTTACCAAGGTTAAGCCGGTGCTGATCATGGAAAGCAGAAAGAGGGTCAGAACCTCTAGAACGTCCTGAGCTAGAGAGACGTAAACCCATGGAGCTGCTGGTTGCAGGTATGACCGGAAAAAAATGTTTTCTGCGTTGATGCCTACGATGTAGACCTGCTCGGAGAGCCTGGCTGGAGGAAAAACAGGAGGAAACTTAGATAGTGTCGCGCCTGAGAATGTGCGATCAGTTGCAGGTCTCTTCTTTACGGTTACATATTTCAAGGGCGGATGATTTTTTGTTGGGTGCGGGTAGCTTCTGAATAATAAATCGGACGAGAAGTGCGCTTGCGACGAGGTTTGGCATTCTGATTTGCAAGGGAGGGGGGGATGACATCTGCAAATGCTGGCCCCGTTTGTGATGCTGCGTGGGGGTGCGATCATTTCGATCTGTCGACTTTGACGCTAGGAAATATTCGAGCGTGCCGTGTCTCTGTTTTTGATATAACGAAGTTGGCAGACGCGCTTACTCAGACCGTTGTCGATACATCGTGGATGTCAAATCTAGATCCTGGGGCGCGCCGATCGTATGAAAGAACGGTTTCAGAAACTAGTGAGCTTCTTGTTGCTATATTTGAGTCAGCAGCGTCGACCTCATCCATTGCTGAAGATTTTGGTGAG
Organism: Lysobacter antibioticus; assembly: GCF_001442535.1. NCBI lineage: Bacteria > Pseudomonadati > Pseudomonadota > Gammaproteobacteria > Lysobacterales > Lysobacteraceae > Lysobacter > Lysobacter antibioticus. The sequence goes on from NZ_CP013141.1 coordinate 20,383, forward strand.
CTAATGGTTTCGATGGGGTCTGCAAGGGCCTTAAATATGATTTTTAATCATAGGGCGGTTCCGCTGGCAGAGTTATGGAAGCCGCAAATTAAGCAGAATGAAGGCTTTGACTTTCACACTATCTGTCCAGGGGAGTGGGTGAATTTCGGCGAGGCTAAGTATTCATCAAGCGGTAATCCGCATGGACTGGCCATAGCTCAGATATCCGCTTTCCTTTCAGCCGAAAAACATTACCGAGATCGCCCTCATTTGCAAACCATTGCTCCGGCTGCGACTATTAGTAAGCTGGATAGTGAGGAGTTCGGAGTGGTTGCGGCATTTTCTCTAAATGCAAAAAACCAAGAACTGGTGATAGCGAACGCGATTAAATCTGCCGATAAATTTGCTAAAAAGCATAAGATTGTTCAGATATTTCTTGTTGGTGTTAGCTATGACGCTTAAGGATATTGTCGCTGATAGTGAGCCTCAACGGAGTTTGGCGGAACTGCTAAGGGTCCTGCACGAACAAGGGCCTGATTCGCAGGCGATGCTTGAAAATCTGAGTTTATATAAGGAATTTCATCCCGCTGCATTCTCGTTGTTGGAGGAAAAAATCGTTGCATCGATGGGGTTGTTTTATAAAATCGGGTCGCCCGAAAGTCTTTACTCTTTCTTGATTGCTCGGATGGGCGCATCAGATACAGTGCGTGGAGGTGGGTCTTTGACTCCAGTGCAAGCAAGCATGCGTCGAGCACTGCAGGAAAACCAATTTATATCGATCTCCGCACCAACTAGCGCAGGAAAGTCCTATTCGATTCGAGACTTTATAGCTAACGATGAAGGCGATGCCGTAATTGTCGTGCCATCGCGAGCGTTGATTGCTGAATATATGAACGTTATGCGGTCGATGTTTCAAGATGACAAGCGTGTAATGGTTATGCCTTTTGTGGATCGCGTTTTTACCAGTAGGGAGCTGAGGCGAATATTTATTCTGACACCTGAGCGCGCCCGCGATCTTTTTGAGCTTCGCGCTGATCTGAATATTCGTTTATTTTTCTTTGATGAGGCTCAGGTCTCAGAGGAAAGGCCGCGAGGAATAATTTTTGATGTTCTTGTCAGGCGAGTCAGTAGGGTGTTCTCGGATGCAAAATTAGTTTTCGCTCATCCGTTTGTCGAGAATCCTGGCGCTCAGTTTGCGAAGCATGGATTGCCGACTAGTAGATCATACTCGCGCACTTATCCTTACGGTGCTGTGGGCAAGCTTTACGTATTTCGTCATTCAAATGGCGCGGACTACTATTTTTCCCCTTTTGAGGAAGATGGTCATCACATCAAGAATTCCATAAAATTTGACGGGGCTTTTGACTCGTTTGCGTTCGGCTCCGGGCATTCAGTTCTCGCGTATGTAACTAAGGGCTCTATATATAGTGGAAAATTCTTAGACGAGTTTAAAGATTATATTGATAAATTTGATCAGCTGAATGACCCTAAGGGTATTGAAATTATTCAGGCTATTGAGCATTTGGTTGGTGCGGATCAGGTCGGCCATGATTCGAAAATGGTTGAGCTAATGCGTAAAGGGGTGGTCATTCATCATGGCTCGGTCCCGTTAGAGGTGCGTTTTCTTGTCGAAGACTTTGTTAGGGCTGGCTTTGCAAAAATATGTTTTGCAACCAGCACTCTCGTTCAGGGGGTTAATATGCCCTTTGATATTGTCTGGTTAGATAGTATGCGCATTCTCGGTGAGGATGAATCCAGTAAATCGCTAGCTTTTAAGAATCTAATTGGCCGAGCAGGGCGTCTGTCTAAAGATCAGCAGTTCGACTTTGGATATGTCTTTACAAAGAGCCCAAAAATTTTAGTTGAGCGGCTCCTTGATAAATTTATTCTTTCAGAAGATTCTGTCATTGAAGACAGTGAGGCGTTGGGAGATGCAGATGCAGAGGAGCTGCTATCTGCAATTCGAGAAGGAACGTTCGATGATGAATTGCATGTGCCCCAGTCTAAGGCGGAGCGTCTGTCGCATCAGGGCGTGCTAGACGCAGCGAGCAGGGTCTTAAATCTGGTATATGCAGATGATGGCAGTCTTTCTGGCTCAATGCGAGGCAAAGCTAATCGAGAAGTTCGTGTGGAAATCGAACGGAATCTTCGGAAGATATATGAATCTTCCTTAGGGAGAAGTTTGGTTGATGGCGAGCGGGCGGTCTTCAAGGAGGCTATCTCGCTCATGCTGCAGACGTTTCAGGGGCGTTCGTTCAGCGAGATAGTTGGCTTGCGCTTTAGTCGTGTTGCTAGACGCGACCAGCATCGTTCAGGGCAGGCGGAATTTACCCAGCACGCAAGTAAACTTCCCGACTCTAAACTTGTAACCCCATTCCCTTTGTTTCCTCAGGGGACCGCGGCAAGCAATGTTAGTTACGATGCAGTCGTATTCGATACGTATGATTATCTGGACCAGGTTATTTCATTTTGCCTTTCGGATACCTTCGTTGCTGCGTTCAAAGTGTACCATCGGCGCAGCGGTAATGATCGGGCATTGAAGTTCATCGAATTGCTGAGATTTGGTACTAATGATCCGATGCATGTGCTTTTGATGCGATACGGATTCCTTCCAGAAGATATTGAGAGTTTGCTTCCCTATATTCGTTCTGTGAATGAGAAGGAAATTGCTTTCACGCGTGCTATTTCTTATGCGAGCGCGCGAGTTCAGATGATTACCGCCTGGTACAGATAGCTCCTGGGTAGAGGAGCGCCGTGCGCGATGGCCTATAAATCACATCAGGGGCTAAATATGCAAAAGTGGCTGTTGTCTAGGTTGTTCGATATTAAGGAGCAGCCAGCTCCTCGATTCGCATTCTATGGAACGGTCAATTGGATGCGGGCCCTTCATCTTTGCGTTGATGTCAACTTTGAGGAGGGCGCTCTCCGCAAGCACTATAGCGGTGTAGAAGTGCGTCCGATAAATCGGCTTGCGGATACTATTGTTTTTGAAAATATCTTCATGGCGTTTAATCATGTGGCGGGGCTGGCATCAATATTAAATGACGTCGAGAATTCGTACGATATATCCAGGCCAGCCATTGCAATTTGGTACCGAACTATTTTTTCGGCGGCTAGTGCGATGGTGGTCGCTGCCACTGGGGCACTACCAAGTACACGCGACGCTATAGCTGATGCTTGGCAGACGGAACTTGCTAACAGGGGGCTGATTATTTCGCCATTTTCGCTTGTATTATCTAGTCTTATTAGTGCTCGTTATCAAGCAGAGGTTGATGCGTACCGAGGCGGAAATGAGTTCGACATTAATTCGCCGCCTCGTAATTACGAGCAGGCGTGGGGTGGCATAGTTTCTTATTTGGCTGGTACAGCGGATTACGAGCGAGGGCGAGCCGAGATTTTGATTCGCGAGACGAACGAATTTCGAGCTTTAGAGGTCGACAATTTTAGAACGAAAGCATCGCAACAAGTTCGGGATGCTTATCTTCAGAATATGAAGGTTAGCTTCCTCGTTCAGGCACGTCGTTATGCTGGAAAAGCGAATTATCGGGACTCAATTTTCCTCACTTATGGTGAAGATCGGCGCGATCAGCTTGACCAGTTTTTAGTCGATCTTGTCTCTGTCGCGAAAGCATTCTTACGAATGGCGTGCACATACTGTTCGTGTCGAGTAGAGCCCGGTACGTGGGATCAGTTTGTTGATGATGTCGAATCGAATTCTCGGTTATCTCTAGATGCTTTGCTGCTGCGTACGTGAATTTCGAGAAGAGATGATATGCGAGTATGAATTTCTTGTAATCGATTGGCTCATATTTTTGACTCAAAACGTTTGACGAATGTTGCTAGAGATACGTCGCAGGCAGTGCAGTATTCCTTCAGTTGAATCAAGTCGATGCGCTGAGTTCCGCCTTCGATCTTGCTCACGTAGGACTGCGGCTTTCCCAACTTCTCGGCACAGGCTGCTTGAGTGAGACCCGCCGCATTACGCATTTCGCGGATGAGCTGGGAGAGAACCTCGTTCTCTTTCGTATAGAGCGTGCTGCTTGACATGTGTGCGGTATCCGAAGGCCCGCACGAATGCTGTATCCTCTTTAAGAATATTCAAAAATAGAATAAAATACTCCCGTCATGGATCAATGACCTCGGGAGATGCTCATGCGAAACGGAACCCGCGCCCCTACCACCAAGCCTCACGACTACCTGCTGCCCGCTACCGCCCAGCAGGTCCTAACCCAGACTCGCGACCAGCTCCGCTTGCTGGCCCAGCTCACCGAGCCACAAGGCGAGGGCAGCCCCGACGTGATCTACCTCTCTGCACAGGCGCTAGCCCAATGCTTCGATCGCTTGGCCGACGACTTGGACGGGGTAGCCGATGCTGTCCGTCCATCCGGGCTGTAGCGTATTCGCCCCGAGTGGATGGAGTAGCCCATCGCTCTGGACGACCAAGCCGAGACCTGAGCAGAATCCCAGCTCGCTCGATGGGAGTTCGCTATGCCAAGCCGCACCGTCATCCTCGCAGGCGCAACCGGTCTGGTAGGCAGGGAGATTCTGGCCGGGCTGCTGGCCGACCCGAGCGTCACCGCGGTGCACAGCCTCGGCCGCAGGATGCCGGCGGAGCCGCATCCCAAGCTGACGGCGCACGTCGTCGACTTTGCCGCATTGCCTGCGCTGCCGCTCGCGGATGAGCTGTATCTGGCGCTGGGCACGACGATCAAGGTCGCCGGCAGCCAGGCGGCGTTTCGTGCCGTCGACTACGACGCTAACCTGGCGGTGGCGACGGCGGCCTTGGCCGTAGGCGTCAGGCAGGTCGGGCTGGTCAGCGCGATGGGCGCCGATTCCAACTCGAAGGTCTTCTACAGCCGGGTGAAGGGCGAGCTGGAAGACGCCCTGGCGAAGATGCCGTTCGAGGGCATGGTCTTCGCCCGCCCATCACTGTTGGTTGGAGACCGCGAGGTGCTCGGACAACCGACACGGCAGGGCGAGGTGCTGGGGTCCGCACTCAGCAAGGTGGTGGGGTTCCTGATCCCCGCGAACTACAAGCCCATCGATGCGTCGGCGGTGGCCTCGGCTCTGCTTTCTGCGGTGCCGTCGGCCCAAGGCCGGGCAGTCCTGCTGTCCGGCGCGATGCGTCGCTAGGCGCATCGGCAGCCGTGAGTTCGCCATCAAAGACCTCGGGCGGAGCCGCTTTGTGCGCCGGCGGCGTTCCGCCGTAATCGACCATTTGTGTCGGTGCCGCTTGGCTGCTCCATCGCAGATTTCTATTGGTTCTCCACTGGATTGACACCGTGGAGGGTGCGCTAGGCTGCGTAGGCGGTTGCTGCTGCGTTGCGTGTCAATCAAGGGTGTCGGTGAGCGGCTGTTACCTGGGCTGCTGGCAGCCTAGCTCTGCCATAGCCCGCGATGGATGGGTCCGCGTCAGCTCAAAGACCGTAAACCCTGCGGTGTACTTGCCGCCATCTTGTTGGCTGGCCCGCGCATACACGATGTCGCGACCGGGAATCGAGACTTTGAAGAACGCCCCAGGGCCGGCGCCTTCGTCGAACGGAGCCGGGGCGCATTGATCGGCCATCGTGACAAGCTGGGCGGTGGTACCGAACTGGTTGCGCAAAATGGCCGCGTAGTCGTCGGAGTAGAACGGCTTGCTGATCGCGACGGAGCTGACCTCGGTCTGCGAGCCGATCAGGGTCAGGGTGGACTGACCCTCGTTGCGCCGCACGGTGCCGTGCTCCATTCCCGGGACGCCGTTGGGGACGTCTTCGACGGTGAAGCCTCGCAGCAGAACCGTGCCCTGGCGGAAATAGACGCCGGGGCCTTGCTCGGTCGGTGCGGGGTCGGTCCATGCGATCTGGGGCAGGGCGGCATAAGCCTTCCAGTCGCGGCCTTGGTCGCTGGCGAATACGGTGGCGACCGCGAGTAGGGCGTTAGGCTCTGCGGACGTAGGCGTTTCGATGCGGGCCGGTGTGCGCAACCACGGTTCGTGGTCGGCGTTGCTTTGCTGGCAGGCGGTCAGGCTCAGTGCCGCGATGACGGCGGCTGCGGCGGAGAGGTAGTTGCGGTTCACGCTATGGTTCATTCGGGATAGTCGCGGGGATAGCGATGGTCATGGCGATAAGCTGAAGTGGCTGCTTGGCGGCGCTATTTATTTCGAACTGGTGGAACAGCGAGTCGTACCGGCCCATGGCAGTGTTCAGTCCTCGATGATCATCTCGATCGTGACGGCGTACACGCATGCAGCCTGATCGTCTTCGGGTGCTGCCTGGTAGGTGTAATCCACCAGCAGCGATTGCCTGCCTTTCCAGTACTGCCAGGCTTGTGGCCTGTTGTGAGGCCCCGGGAATTCGCTGTCCTGGTAGCCCATGGTCTTCAGCTTGCCGTGCAGGCTGGCCAGGGCCAATGCGCACGGCCGACGTCGTTGCGGGTCGTAGTGCTTTTCATCCGGTAGGTCGATGCCCACCCGCTTGTCGTCGCTGGCGTACTGGCTGAAATCGAACGAGTAAGCCGAGCCGGAATTCAGGCTTCCCTGAGTCGACCAGATGCCGTCGATTTCGGAAGCGCCCAGTGCGACGTGCGTCAGCTCTTCGACCCGTGCCTTGCTCAGGTCGGCTGGGCCTTGGATGCCGTGGATCAACGCGAACAACTTTTCTTCGAACTCTGCACGACTCAGCTTGGGCGCTAAGGTTGTCGCATTGGCTGTGTCTTTCACAGACTGAGCCCTGGGGCTGGGAAGCGATGCCGGTTGATCAGATCGATCGGTCTGCGGTGTGGTGGCTGGAACCTTCGCTGGAGAGCCGCAGGCGACCAGACCCAAACACAAGATCGCGCTGCCGAGTGTTCGTGTGTCGAAAGGGATCTGGGCGATGAGTCGGGCCATGGACCGGTTCTGAAAAGATGCCGCTAGGGTCATGGAACTGGCGTCGGGTTGCAAGAGCAACTGGGAGTTGCGCAATGACTCGGGTTTGTGGGGTTAGTTCTCGGCGTTGTCGATCACGACCGAAATGTGCTCGATGCACTCGATGCCATCGCGATCGAGTGGTTTGGTCACGTAGAGGTCGATATGCACCACTTGCCCATTCTTCGAGAAACGCCAGTTCGACGCCTTGCCGTGTACTCCGGTCGAGCTGTCGCTGCGGAAATTGGCGGCATCCAGTTTATTTCGGAACTTGTCGAAGGGCAGCGTGCAGGTAAGAGGGCCGCTACTGTCGCTTTGCTTCTTGGGCAGCGTCGCAATTTCGAGCCTGGCGTCGTCGACCGCGAATCGCTCGATGCCGATGGCGAATCGCCATCCTTCGCTGGTCGTACCTTTGGCGTAGGCCGCGTTACGGCTGTCCAAGCGATGCAGACGTAGCCCGGTCAGCGCTTCGATGCGCACTTCGGTCAGGTCGGCCTTGCTGCGGATATTGCCGATCAAGTCGAAGACGATCGACTCGACTTGCTGAGCGCTTAGGTGGGGTGAAACCGGGTAAATCCCTAGTGTCGATATGCGGGTAGGGCGCTGGTGTCCTGAAGCCGAATGGGATGCTGCCGCGGGCGGGGCTTCGCCGGTATAAGAGGCAGAAGACGGCGCGGCCGAGATATCCGAAGCGGGACTGCAGGCGACGAGGAACACGCTCAGGGTCGCGCAACCGACTGTGCGGGTGTCGAGCCGAATCTGGGAGTTGAGCAGGGCCATGGCCGGTTCCGCGGAGAGGCAGCTAGCGTTCTCGAAGCCGGGCCGGGTTGCAAGCGCAACAGAGAGTTGCGCAAGCGTTTGGATTTGTCGGAAGTTTGGACGAGGCCCTGATAGTGACGGCGCGCGTTGACCCCGCGCGGTCGCGGCTTGCGCCGCTCCTACCCTCTGAGCTGCTCCATGGTTGGCGATGCGGCGAGCACGGCGCGGCCAAGGTCTATTCGTGCGATCGCAGGTCACTCAGGGACGCGGGTGACCTGGCCATAGGTAGCACGCCAGCGGCCGTTGCGTTTGGCCCAGACATACGACACCCGCAACTTGCGGGTCTGATGCCGGCCATCCTGGGTCCAGCTCAGATGCAGCAGGCCGCCGATTACGGCGCCGTCGCCCCAGACCTTCTGTACCCGCTCCTGCAATACGTAAGGTTCGATCTTGAATCCCGGCAGATGGAAGTCGGCGAGGAACTGCTGTTTGTTCTCGACGGAGGCGTTGGAGTTGACCAGCACGTAGTCGTCTTCGACCAGTTGGGTGAGGGCGTCGGTGTCGTTGCGGATCTGAGCGCGGTCGTAGGCGGCGACCGCTTCGGCGAGGTCGGGCGGAAGGTCCGTCGCAAACGCCGGTGCGGTCAACAGGGCAAGCAGAACGGCAAGCTTCATGGCGGCTCCGGGTAGGCTGGAAGCGAATACGGAAGGGGCGTGATCGGCGGGTCGTCCGTCGCGCACGGTGCGCGATGCCGCGTGGCCGCTCGATGGCCGATGGGCGCCGCGGCGACGCGGGACAGGCGGCCGATCGGCGCCACCTTGTCGCCCCTACGGCCACGACGCAACGGCCATTCAGGCGGTTCTTCCGGTGCCACTCGCCTCGGCCGTCGAGGCAGAGGCCTCGATACGATCGGCATGGTCCAGTGGATCGGTTGTGAGCGACGGCCATGAATAGCTGCCTTTCATCGCCTGAACAGGCGGCGCGGATCGACTGCGCCCCAGAAGCTGTCCGACACCGCGTTGCGCCCGCGTTGTCCCTCATGCCGACCATCGAGCCTGGACTGCCCCCGGGCCAGCCGGCATCCCCTAATGACCAGGACCTGTGTCAGGAAAAGGGGGCAGGTTCATTTATCCAATGAGGACGATCTTGGGCGCCCTCGCGGTCTGACACCCGCAGCTCGGTGGGTGAAGGCTTCGATCTGCTCACGAAAGCGGTCATTGCCCCAAGCGCGTTGCTGTTGGGTGTGGCGTCGCAGGGCGTCGATGTCTTCCTGACCCAATCCGTCGGCGACGAGCACGCGGTAGGCACGACGGCGTTCGGCGTCGGATGCTCCCAGCTTCAGGAATTCCGCGTGTGGCCTGATGGGATCGAATACGCCCAAGGCGTTGTGTCGGTAGCTCGACCACGGGTAGTCCGCGGGCTCGGCGATCATGCCGGCGCGGACTGGGTTAAGTTCGATGTAGCGATAGCAGGCCAGGGCATACGAGGCGCTGTCGATCAGGGCGGACTTGAATCGCCCCTCCCATAGCGTCCCGCTGCGACGGTAGCGGGCGTTGAAGCACGCGACATAGCGTCGGCAGATGGCTTGCATCATTCGCGACGCTGCCCCTGGTTCGTGAGGCGTGACCAACAGATGGACGTGGTTGGTCATGAGTACGTACGCATGCACATGGCAGCCATGGCGGAGCGCAGCGCTCGCCAGTTCGTTGAGGTAGTGGCCATAATCGCTGGGCTGGGCAAAGCAGGGTTGGCGGTCGTTGCCGCGTTGAACGATGTGCCGGGCGACACCGGGTAGATCGAGGCGGGGCAGTCGGGTCATCCGTTACGCTCCATGCGGGTAGTTACCAACCTACCGAGCACGGTGCCTGCCGATCATCGGGGAATCGCTTACAGACCGGTCAGAAATGAACTTGACCCTTTTACCGTGGAATGGGCCAATCATGGACAGGACGGCAATATCCAGGACAGCGACAGTTGCGGGAATGATCCGTACTCGCCAAAGGACGAGAGACGCCGAGTGTTGAGAGTGCAACGGCTTTACGGCGCTCCCGTCATTGAAATTATCATGAGCGTGTTGCTGGGCCGTATGTGACCATCTCAAGCTATGAGACAGCGTCCAATAACATCAGGAATACATATGGCTGAGGGCATTTCGATGGCAAGTGTCATCCCAAGGAGAGCTGGGGCAGCGTTGGAGCGAGGCGGGCAGTGGTGGAACAGCCTGAAAGATGTCGTCCAACTTTATTTTGCTGGTGCAATGCTTGTTGTTGTTTGGTTTTGTCTAGCTTACGTTGATCCGAAAAGTTTTCCTGCGGAAGTGGTGTTTGGAATCGCAGTGACGGTCTTCGGAATAGCGTTTGTGTTGGAAGCTTACCGATGGATTGTGGCGAAGCTGGATCTTCCGTTCGTGAAGTGGGCGGTAGCTGTTCTTGGTGTCATGGCTGCAGCGGTTGCAAGTGGAGCGAGTGCGTTGACCGTGAACGAAGCCACAGGTCAAGATCCGGCTCATTTTAAAGCTTCAATCGCCTTGCTGGCACCGCTATCGTTTGTGCCAGTGTTAGCTGTGCTTGTGATGATCTTCACGTTGATCTCCACGCCGTTTCTTCTCTTTGGCTGGTTAGGCAAGCACGCTCTCAGCCGGGGACGTATTCGCGACTCGGACGTGCTTATGCCACTGGCACGATTAGTGGGAGTGGTCGTTGTGGCCAGTCTGGCCTCATTCGTTGCTAGTCCTCCCATTACGTCAGGGGTCAGAGGCCTTGCCGGATACAGCGCGCTGTTTCTGGACATGCATTACGATCCGGCATGTGCGACGGATCGGGATGATCGAGTTGTACGTGTTAATGATGAGATTGTAATTGTTGGACGTATAACCGATCAGGGGCCGCGCTATGTGCGCAGAGCTTGTCCTTTGAGTGCCGAATCGATTGAATTGCCGCCACCTGCGGGGAAGAAATCTATTCGATAAAAAAAACGCCCCGGAACCCCGGGGCGCTCTGTGTTTCGAGACGCTGTCGATCAGGGCGGACTTGAATCGCCCCTCCCATAGCGTCCCGCTGCGACGGTAGCGGGCGTTGAAGCACGCGACATAGCGTCGGCCGATGGCTTGCATCATTCCCGACGCTGCCCCTGGCGTGACCAACAGATGGACGTGGTTGGTCATGAGTACGTACGCATGCACATCGCAGCCATGGCGAAGCGCGGCGCTCGCCAGTTCGTTGAGGTAGCGGCCATAATCGCCGGGCTAGGCAAAGCAGGGTTGGCGGTCGTTGCCGCGTTGAATGATGTGCCGGGCGACACCGGGTAGATCGACGCGGGACAGTCGGGTCATCCGATACGCTCCATGCGGGTTGTTACCAACCTACCGAGCACGGTGCCTGACGATCATCGGGGAATCGCTTACAGGCCGGTCAGAAATGAACCTGACCCCTTTTACCGGGTGAAGGGCGAGCTGGAGACGTCTTGGCGAAGATGCCGTTCGAGGGCATGGTCTTCGCCCGCCCGTCGCTGTTGGTCGGTGACCGCGAGGTGCTCGGGCAACCGACGCGGCAGGGTGAGGTGCTGGGGTCCGCACTCAGCAAGGTGGTGGGGTTCCTGATCCCCGCGAACTACAAACCCATCGACGCGTCGGCAGTCGCCTCGGCTCTGCTGTCCGCGGTGCCGTCAGCCAAGGGCAAGACGGTCCTGTTGTCCGGCGCGATGCGGCCTGAAGTGCCTTAGGTCCGCCATTGAAGAATGGGGCGAGATCCAAGAAAAGGGGCTTTTGTTGGGAACGAAGTGGCCCCCTCTTTCAGTCGTTTCAGCTTGTGTGGCAAGTAGGACAACAGCGATAGCATCCATTGGACTGTCGGTAGGTCTCCTTTGCTTTACGAACGGCTGATTGGCAATTCGCGTGATGACCCAAGTTGAGTCGGTTGGAATAGTCGGGCAAACGGGTGCATGTACCAGGGGTTAGGTCATGCACCTCATGGTCGCCATTCGATTGAGCATTCTTGTTGACGCAGTACGTAGGCATAGATCACTCCTTTTGTGAGCAGGGCCGTTGTTATGCGGCCGTGCTAGTGGTCCGCTGTTCGTGAGTGCCAGCGCCGTCAGACGTAATGTTTGGAGTTAAGGACGGCATTTGCTATCAACGTAGAACAGAGGGCTGAACGGACTAGGCCTCGTTGAGTGAGCACCTCGACCGTCTGCGGTATCGGTCGTTGCCCGGGCACGCTGTTATTGGGTGTGGAGCAGTAGGGAGCGACGTCGTTCTGTCTTATTGCGTCGGGGCGAACGTCGGTCGCTTGCCTATCGACCGGTTTCCCCGCGACGGCTCAGCCACTATTCCGAAACAAACCGACCGCCCGTCGCCTGAATAGGGCGGCCTGGGCTCCGCACGTCTCATCCCTGTCCGACACCGCGCTGCGCCCGCGTTGTCCCCCATGCCGGTGTAGCGCTTGGACTGCCCCTGGGGGCTATGCGGGCATCCCCTAATGACCAGGACCTGTGTCATGACTACCCATTCGACGTTCCGGCGCGGCCCCAAGCGGTGGGCCGCTGTCTCTCTGTTCGCCTTGGGTTTGGCCGCGCTCGCGTTCGCGAGCCGGATCTCGGCGCCTTCCTTCTTCGACACGCCGCAAGACGCTTCGCAGGCGTCGCAAGGCGCGGCGGGTGCGGCGTCCGCGCCGAATCCTATCGCCGCGGCGGCCATGCTGGTGAACGGCGGCGCCTCGCCCGATGGCATGTGGCAAACCTTGCCGGCGGTGCAATTGCCCGAGCGCTTTCCCGCGCCCACCGGCTATGTGCCGCTGACGCTCGACGCGATGATGCTCGAAGCGCGCTTGCGCGGCACGCCGCGCGAAACCTTCGGGCCGATCCCGCCGCAGACGCAGATCTATCTACCGCGCGCCAGCGGCGGGTTCGTGCAGATCGCCTTGGCGCAAAGCCAGTTGATGGGTTCCAACCTGGCGGGGCAGTTCCCGCAGATCAAGACGTACGTGTTCGAGGACGAACGCGAAGGCTTCACCGGTTTCATCACCGTCGGCACGCGCGGTGTGTTCATTTCGGGGCAAACCGACGACGGCATCCTGCGCGTCGAACCGGTCGAAACCGCGAGCGGCCGCGTCTACCTGAGTTATCGCGACCAGGACCGCACCGACGGCGCCAATGATTTCCATCAAGGCGACGACGATCACCATCACGAGCCGCCGGTGCCGCGCTTCTCCGCTGCGCTGGTGTCGCAGATCAAGGCGAACGCCAAGGTCTCGGCCGGCACCCAGTTGCGGATCTATCGGCTGGCGGCCTCGACCACCGGCGAGTTCTATCAGGCCCGCGATGCGGGCGGCGGCTTGGCGGACGTGTTGTCGTCGATCGTCGCCGACTTGGCCGGCGCCAATGCGGTGCTGGAACCCGAGGTCAGCGTGCGCCTGGTGGTGGCCGATGTCAGCGACGATGTGATCTACAGCGACCCGGACACCGACCCCTTCGACAACACCCAAAGCCCCTGCACCCTGCGCGACGCCAATCGCGACAACAACAAGGTGGTGCTGGCCGATGCCGACTACGACCTGGGCTTCTTGTTCGCCACGCGCGCGGGCAACGGCGCCAGCGGTTGCGCTTGGTACGTCGTCTGCCAGACCACCAACGACACCTTGCACAAGGGCCGCGGGGCAGGGCAGATGGGCAACAACGGCGCCAACAGCGCCAGCGGCCTGCTCGCGCACGAGGTCGGCCATCAACTCGGTGCACGCCACACCTTCACCGGCGCTGACGGCAGTTGCACCTTGAACGAGTTCCTGGCCGGTGATAGCGAGAGCGGTTACGAGCCGGGCAGTGGCACCACCCGCATGTCGTACAACGGCAACTGCGGTACCGACGATGTCGACACCTCAGCGATCGGCGCCGGCTCGTACTTCCACTCGCGCAGTTTCGACGAGATCGTCACCAATGTGTTCGTCGGCGTCGGCTCCACCTGCGGCACCCTGGTGAACACCGGAAACTCCGCGCCCAACGTGAATGCAGGCGGGGACTACACGATCCCGCGGCAAACGCCGTTCGAACTCAGCGGCTCGGCGACGGACGCCGATGCGCTGACCTACAACTGGGAGCAGTACGACCGCGCGGTGACCCAGCGGCCGATCAACACCGACCCCGGCGATGGCCCGTTGGTGCGCTCGCTGCCCCCGGGCGCGTCCAGCTCGCGCATCATCCCGAACCTGCAGGATCTGCTCGACGGCGTTACCCGCGCCGGCGAAATCCTGCCGCAGGTCGATCGCGAAATGAACTTCCGCCTGATCGCGCGCGACAACCGCATGGGCGGCGGTGGCGTGGCCTACGACGGCATGCACATCCAGGTGGTGGGCAATCCGTTCTTCATCACCGCGCCCAACAGCGGCAGCCTGAGCGCCGGCTGCACGGTGCCCTTGACCTGGGTGGTGGGCGGCGGCTCGATCGCGCCGCAGGTCAGTGCCTTGTTCTCCAGCGACGGCGGGCAGAACTTCGCTACCACTCTGATCGGTTCTACCGCCAACGACGGGGCTTCGTCGTTCGTGGTGCCCTGCGCATCGGGTGCGGACAACCGCATCAAGCTGCAATCGGTCGGCAACATCTTCTTCGACATCAACGACCAGGACCTGAGCGTCAGCAACACCGCGCCGAGCGTCGCGGTTAACACGGCCGGCGGTTCGGTCGACGGCCAGTGCGAGTTCACCGTGCAGTTCACCGCCCAGGCCACCGACAGCTGCGGCGTGCTGGCCGGCGATGTCGATGTCGACCTGATCAAGGCCGCGAACAACTTCACCTTGGGCACGCCGACGATCAACATCCAACAGGTCACATCGACCGAAGTCAGCGTGAACGGCAGCGTGGTGGTGTCGGACCTGACCGGTTCGCCGGCGCAGCTCACCGTCCAGGTCACCGCACAGGACGCCTGCGGCCTGTCGACCCAGGACAGCGCCGTGGCCCAGATCGTCGACGACACCCCGCCGACGATCGACGTCAGCCTCGACCCCAGCCAGCTGTGGCCGCCGAACCACAAGATGGTGCCGATCTGGGCCAGCGTGGTCGCCAGCGACAACTGCCCGGGCGTGAGCTACGCCCTGACCAGCGTGACCAGCGACGAGCCCGACAACGGCGATGCCGACGGCGACACCGTCAACGACATCCAGAACGCCGCCATCGGCACCCCCGACCTGCAGTTCGACCTGCGCAGCGAGCGGGCCGGCAACGGCGACGGCCGCGTGTACACCGCGACCTACACCGTCCAGGACGGTTCGGGCAACGAGGTGAGCGACTCGGATACGGTGTTGGTGCCGAAGAACAAGTAAGCGCGTTCGGGTAACGAAAAACGCCGCCTTCGGGCGGCGTTTTTTGTGGGGCTGCCGGACGCGCCGCATGCAGGGGTAGGAGCGGCGCGAGCCGCGACCGCATTGCGGCAATCTCGCGCCGAATCCTCATGCGAACTTGGTTGCACGGAGATTCGGCGCGAGATGGAAACCCCGCGGTCGCGGCTCGCGCCGCTCCTACCCTGGGGTCGCTGTTAAACCGCTACGCCCGTTCCGTTTTGCTCGCTCGGCACCGAAGGTTCAACGTCACTTTTGACAGTGCCCGCCGATTCGTCCGTGCCGCCGCCGCTATAAGTGAGGCGACAGGCGCCTGCCTGTCGTCAACCAAAGGAGCGTTACCTCATGGATTTTGGATATCGTCGTTCCGCGCGTCTCGCCCCGGCGGCGCTTGCCGTCGGCTTGCTGTTTTCGCTGGGCCTCAACGCGCAGCCGGCCGGCGGCGACCCGATCGCGGTGTCGTATGCGCAGCAGTTCAAGGTGCCGCTGGCCGAAGCCAAGCGCCGCACGGCGCAGGTGCCGGAAATCGCCCAATTGGAGCAGCGGCTGCAGCGGGAGATGCCGGATACCTTCGCCGGGCTGTACATCGAGCATCAGCCGACGTACCGGGTGGTGGTGCGGTTCACCAAGACGCCGAAGGCATTGCTGTCGCGCTACACCAAGGACCCGCTGTTCGTGGCGCAACTGGCGCCGCGGCCGCTGGAGTTGCTGCGCGGGGCGCAGGAGGAACTGGCGGCCCAGTTGAGCCAGTCGGGTGTCGCGTTCGAGTCGGGGCTGGACCTGAAGACCTCGCAGGTCAATTTGTTCGTGCTCGACACCGCGATCGCGTCCAAGCGCCTGTCCGGGCTGATGGCGGTGGCCGACTACATCAAGCTGCACAAGGTGCCGGCGCTGATGACGCCCACGGCGATCGTCGGCGGCAGTCGGGTCGACGGGGCGACACTGCGCTGCACGACCGGCTTCAACGTGGTCAACGCGACGCGCGAACTCGGGGTGATTACGGCGGGGCATTGCGAGAATGCGCTGACTTACATCGGCAGCCCGAATGTGACCTTGGCGTTCAAGAGCGAGCAGAACAGCGGTTCGCTGGACCTGCAGTGGAACAAGCAGTCCGGCGGCACGCCGCAGGTGCAGAGCAACGAGATCAAACTGGTCGGCGGACCGCAGGCGACGATGGAGATTACCAGCGTGACGGCCTCGGCCAACTTGCCGCTGGGCGCGACGGCCTGCAAGAACGGCATCACCACCAACTACACCTGCGGCCAGGTCGCCGACAAGAACGCGCAGGCGATGTACAACGGGGCTGTGGGGACCTTCATCCGCGTGCACAACGCCAGCAACCAGGTGATGAACGACGTCGGAGACAGCGGGGGGCCGGTGTTCGGCACCAACACCGCCTACGGCATCGTCCACGGACGCGGCGGCCCGGGCACGCCGACCCATAACGACCTGTACTTCGTGCCGGTGGATCATTTCTCCGCGCTCGGCGTGTCGGTGCTGAAGGAGGCCTTCAGCCTGGACCGCATCCCGAACGTGTCGGGGCCGCACAACGTCGCCTTTCAGGCGCAGGTGTTCTACAAGGGCGTGCCGAAATTCACGGTGCAGCGCAAGACCAGGATCATCAGCTGTCCTTCCGGCTGGACCTGCAACGACTACAACGGAAGCTACACCAGCAATACCGCCTCGCCGTTGACCTTCAACTTCAAGTGCACGACCACCGGTTCGATGCCCACCGCGACCTTCTCCTGGCGCACGACCCTGATCGGCGCGGATGGTGCGACGACCAACGCGATCGACCACACCAGTACTTGCACTGCCACGACCGCGACCAGCGGCGCGGCGACGGCGCGCGGCGACGGCGGTCCGCCGACGATCACGATCGAGCCCTGATCGGAACGTGGGGCAAACGACGGCCGGCTTGTCCGGCCGTCGTTCGTGTATTCGCCGACACCGTGTTCTCCCGGAATGCCCCTGTAGGAGCGACGTCCTACTGGATTTCCTTCGGTCACAAGTCGCGACAACGTAGCACCGACCTCGCGTCGATCCCCATGAAACCGATATTGCAAAGGGTAGGAGCGGCGCAAGCCGCGACCGCGGGGGATCCATCTCGCGCCGAATCCTCCTGCAACCCGGCCAACGCAGGATGCTTGCGAGGTTCGACGCGAGACTGTGGCTACGCGGTCGCGGCTTGCGCCGCTCCTACTCCTGGGGTTGCAGGGGGAGGCGGCAGAGATAAAAAAACGCCCCGGAAACCTCCGGGGCGTTCGACCCATAGTCGCAACCGCGATGGATTACGGGCTGGTGCGCAGGGTCAGCGTGTAGGCCTTGAGGATGGAATTGAGCGGGGTGAAGTAGCTGTTGCCGCCGCCGTTATTGCCCGCGGCGCCGACGCAGTCGCCGCTGCCGCCCGACAGCACGCCCTGGCCTTGGCCTTCGGCGGTGATGAAGGAACCGCCGGAGTCGCCGCCTTCGGCGCAGGCGGTGGTGCGGGTCAGGCCGGTGACGGTGCCGTCCGGATTGCCGTAGTCGTCGGTATAGGACACGGTGACGTTCTTGCTGCGGATGGCGCCGCAGTGCCAGCCGGTGGTGCGGCCGGAACGGCACACGGCGGTGCCGACGGCGGCTTCGGTGCTGCCGCGCACGGCGACATCGCCGTTGCCATAGCCGTAGACGCTGGCCGACAGCACATGGGTGTTGTCGACCCGCACCCAACCGCGGTCGGGGCCGCGCGCATCGTTGTCGGGCATGACGGACGCAGCGAACGTGCCCACGCGTACGCCAGGCTGCCACAGGGAGACTTCGTTGTAGACGATGTCGCCGACGTTGCCGCAATGGCCGGCGGTGGCATAGCCGGCGCTGCTGCCCTTGGTCACCGAGAAGCCGATCGAGCAGGCCGAAATACGGTTGTTGCCGACTTCGCGCAGCACGCCGCGGCCGCCCTGGATGGCGATGCGGCGCTGCGGTGCGTCCTTCAGGGTTTCGAAGCGGACCACGCTCGCATCCAGACCGCTGCGAGCGACGAAGTCGACGCCGGTGTTTTCGGCGCCCGGGGCGACGCCCACGGTGACGGTGTTGCTGGGCAGGTCGACCGACCAGCTGTACACGCCCTTGGGCGCCTTGGCGCTGCGGTTGAGCAGGCCGTCGAGCTGCGCCTTGGCGGCGTTGAGCGCGGCGAGGCTGTGACGGGCGCGACGGGTTTCGACGCCGGCCGCGGCCGGCGCGCTCTTGATCGCGGTGCTAGCGGCGACCACGCCGAACGAACCGTCGGCCTTGCGCTCGAGCCAAGTGCCGGCGAAGTTGCGGCCGAGTTGCTTGGCGAGGATTTTTTCCTGCTGCGCGGCCAGGCGCTCGGCCTTGAGGTATTGGATCAGCTGCGGGCCGGACAGCCGCAGGTCGCGCTGCATGGCGGTTTTCAGCGCGGGGGCGAGATCGTCGGCGGCGACGGCCGCGCCGGACACGAACAGGGTTGCAGCTGCAGCGATAATCGAGAGGTTGAACTTACGCATTCCAGAAACTCCATGGACGAGTGGGGGTGTGCAACGTGGTTCGCGGCCGATGCATCGCATGCGCTTCGTCGAACCGCAGCGATTAGAACGTGCCGCCGTCGGTTTGCCCTACACGCAAAATGAGACGTCCTTTTTGGTTCCGGAAGCGTGTTTCAAAAAAGCGCGAAAACATCTTGGAAATAGCGGTTTGCGCACGCTTTGTTGTGACAGTGGATTTCTTTCGCTTGATGCGTAATCGCTGATTTGATCTTTCGCGATCTTCCGTTCTTCGTCGTCACGGATGTGCGTGTCGATCGATGGCGATGAGGCATGCCGTCGATGCATCGAGCGCAAGTCGTCATCGAATCAATCGCTCCGTTGCAGTGCGCGCCGGTGAAGCGACAGCTGCCGATTACGCCGGGCAAAAAAAAGCGCCCCGGAAACCCGGGGCGCTCGGACCGCACGGCAACCGCGATGGGTTACGGCGTGGTCTTCAAGGTCAAGGCGTAGGTGCTGAGGATCGGATTGATCGGGCTGAAGTAGCTGTTGCCGCCGCCGGTGCGGCCCTGGCGGCCCTTGCAGCTGCCGCTGCCGCCCGACAACACGCCCTGGGCCTGGCCGGCGCCGGTGATGTACGAGCCGCCGGAGTCGCCGCCTTCGGCGCAGGCGGTGGTCTGGGTGAGGCCGGTCACGGTGCCGTCCGGATTGCCGGCGTCGTCGACGTAGGACACGGTCATGTTCTTGCTGCGGATGGCGCCGCAACGCCAGCCGCTGGTGCGGCCGGAACGGCACAGGGCCGCGCCGACGGCGGCTTCGGTGCTGCCGGCCACGTTGACGTCGCCGCTGCCGTAGCCGTAGACGCTGGCCGACAGGGTGTGGGTGTTGTCGACCTGCACCCAGCCGCGGTCGGGGCCGGTCTGGTTGCCGTCGGGCATGCTCGAGGCGGCGAACGAACCCAGGCGCACGCCCGGGGTCCACTGCGAGACTTCGTGGTACACGACTTCGCCGGTGTCGCCGCAATGGCCGGCGGTGGCGAAGCCGAGCGTGGTGCCCTTGGTCACCGGGAAACCGACCGAGCAGGCATAGACGTAGCCGTCGCCCGGATCGCGCAGATAACCGCGGCCGCCCTGGATGGCGATGCGGCGCTGCGGCGCTTCGCTCAGGGTTTCGAAACGCACGGTGCTCGCATCCAGGCCGCTGCGGGCGACGAAGTCGACGCCGGCGTCTTCCGCGCCCGGGGCCACGCCCACGGTCACGCTGTTGCTCGGCAGGTCCACCGCCCAGCTGTACACGCCCTTCGGGGCCTTGCCGTTACGCGCGAGCTGGCTGTCGAGTTGGCCCTTGGCGGCGTTGAGCGCGGCCAGGCTATGACGCGCCTGGCGGGTTTCCACGCCGGCCGCGGCCTTGGCGGCCTTGATCGAGGTGCTGGCGGCGACCACGCCGAACGAGCCGTCGGCCTTGCGCTCGAGCCAGGCGCCGGCGAAGTGGCGGCCGAGCTGCTTTTCCAGAGTCTTTTCTTGTTGAGCGGCGAGGCGTTCGGTTTTCAGGTACTGGGCGAGCTGCGTGCCCGACAATCCCAGGTCGCGCTGCATGGCCGACTTCAACGCGGGGGCGAGGTCGTCGGCGGCGAGGGCCGCACCGGAAATCGTCATGGCTACGGTGGCAGCGAGGACCGACATACTGAACTTGCGCATATCCAAAAGCTCCTAAGACAGAGAAGGGATGCGGACAACGGAGGCGGCGGGGCCGGGGCAGGTCGCTGGGGGTGGCAGGCATGGAGCGCTCAGCCGGGCCGCATGAAATAGAACGGGGCCGCGTCGCGGCACCCCTACCTCGAAATTGAGACGGATTGCCTGGTTTCGGCTCGGTCAAGACCGTTGCCGAATATGAAAATCGTGAACGAGGAGGGCGCCGCGAGGCTTGCGCCGCGCTGGCGTGGGAATCGATCAGGGAGCCAGTAGCTTCCTGTAGGAGCGACGTGAGTCGCGACCCACGCTGCGAGGCATGGTTCGTTTGCTGCGATGCACGCTTCGTCGTAGTTGCATTGGCGTGGTCGCGGCTCGCGCCGCTCCTACAAAAGCCGTCGACCCAAGGGGTAGGAGCGAAGCAAGTCGCGACCGCGCAGGCGAAAGATCCGTCGTAGTTTCGGTTTTCGCGGTCGCGGCTCGCGCCGCTCCTACAAAAGCCGACGACCCAAGGGGTAGGAGCGACGCAAGTCGCGACCGCGCAGGTGAAAGATCCGTCGTAGTTTCGGTTTTCGCGGTCGCGGCTCGCGCCGCTCCTACAAAAGCCGTCGACCCAAGGGGTAGGAGCGACGCAAGTCGCGACCGCGCAGGTGAAAGATCCGTCGTAGTTTCGGTTTTCGCGGTCGCGGCTCGCGCCGCTCCTACCCCTTAAAGCCGTGGCTTCTTGTAGGAGCGACGCAAGTCGCGACCGCGCAGGCGAAAGCTCCGTCGCAGTTTCGGTTTCGCGGTCGCGGCTCACGTCGCCCTGCAGAGCGCGAGCGAAGGGCGTCGGCCCTTCGCTCGCTGAGGCTTAGCGCATCGTGCCGAGCCGTGCGATCGCTGCGCGCAGGTCCGGCAGCGGGCCGATCTGGCCGCCGCTGCCGGTCTGCGGGGTGCCGGTGGTCATCAGCAGGTCGCGCATCTGCCGCGGGGTGAGGGTGATGCCGCGCTGCCTGGCGATGCCCGACAACGCGACCACGGCCGAGGCGACGATCGGCGAGGCGCTGGAGGTGCCGGAGAAGGTCTTGGTGTAGCGCGCGTTCACGCCGCCGTTGTACAGGCCGCCATAGCCGGCAGTGGTGACGCAGCGGCCCCAGGCCTGGACGTTGATGCGGCGGCCGTAGGTCGAGAACGGTTGCTTGGCGCGTTCGGCGACCGTGTCGCTGCACCAGGCGTTCGAACGCGGGCCGCCGGCGCCGACGATGATCGATCCCGAATCCGGGCGGCTGCGCGGGAACGGCGAGCCGAAGCAGGCGGTGTTGTCGAGGTTCATGTTGCCGTTGCCGCCGGCCTGGACCACGTGCACGCCCTTGTTGGTCGCGACGACGATGGCGTCGTACACCGATGGGGTCCATTCCACCGGCACGTAGTTGCTGCAGCCGCTGGGGCCGGCGGCCTGTTGTTCCAGCAACATCACGTCGCCCGCGCGCAGGAAGCCGGCGGCGGTGAGGATGGCGTTGGCCAGGTCGTAGCCGCGTTCGGTGTTCATCGCGTTGGTGTAGTGCGCGCTGGCGCCGCTGACCAGGCCGGTGACGCCGATGCCGTTGGCGTCGGCGATCAGCTCGCCCATCACCGCGGTGCCGTGGTGGTTGTCGTTGAACGGGTCGCGCGGGGTGCCGTTGCGCACCTGGGCGCCGGCTAGGCGCAGCTTGGACAGGTCTTCGTGGTTGGTGTTCCAGCTGTATTCGATGTCGAGCACGCGCACGCCGCTGCCGTTGCCGCCGGGCTGGGTGCGGGCGTAATCGCTGTCGATGCCGTTCTGCGCCGCGGGCAGCTTGTAGTACTGGTTGCCGTCGTAAGCCGGCGAGGCCGGCAACGGCATCGGCAGCGGAGCGGGGTAGGCGATTTCGACGATGCTCATGGCGTTGAGCTCGTCGATCACACGGCGGATGTCCTGGCCCGGCCGGACCTTCAGGCGGAACCATTGGCTGAGGTCGGGTTGTTCGCTGCCGGCCTGCGCTTGCGCGCTCTTCGACAGCGCGGTCAGCGTGGCGTGGTCGGCGCGGAACAGCGGTTCCATGTTCGAGACCGGGCCGGCGCCGCCGGCCAGGCTTTCCAGTGCAGCCAGGCGGCCGTATTTCGCCGAGGTCGGGCGTCCGCCCTGCAGGCGCACCTGGCTGTCGCGCACGAATTTCACTTCGATGTACTCGCGCGAATCGTAGCGACCGAGTTCGGTCTTGCCCGGTTTGGCCATAAGCGATTGCGGTGCGCCGACGTTCGACGGCGGTGCGGCCAGTGGCGCGACCGCGGGCATCGCCGCAATCGCCAGGCACGGCAGCAGCAAGCGGAGCAGGGACGCGGAGTGAATGCGAGCAGGCGAGGGCTTGGAGCGCATGAGAGAGAATCCTGAGTGGGTGGGAGGAGTCGTCATGCGAAGCGACACGCTGTCCGGGCTTCGCGGCCGGTGCGGAGCGGACCGTCGTGCGATCCGGCGGCGAGCATAGTCAGGGGGCTATGTGCCTCGACTTGAGTCGGATCACGCTTTCAATGATGCGACTCGCGGCGGTTTTTGCCGTGCGCAAACCGGGATCGCGCACACGGCTTGAAGGCGTCGCAATGCGGCGTACGACCGTTGTGACGCTTGCGGACGTGTCAGGGTGGCGGGTTGGGTTGGGCCCGAGGCGACGCGCGCGGGCGAAACCTTGTGCAGTGCATCGAGACGGTATCGGATGGAGGCGTTCTGATCTGGGGCGCTGCATCGCGACCTGGGCCGATCGACGGAATGCGAGCGGGGTCCGGTGCGAACAGGACTTCTGGGACGGGGCCGGGCGAGGGCGCTCGCTATAGTGGCGGCACCATTCAACAGGGATCGTGCCGTGTCCAAGTCCAGCCTCCCGCTCGTCGCTTTGTTGGCCATGTCCACCGCGTCCGCCGGCGCCTTGCACGGCATCCAGCCCGACGACATCAATCGCAAGGCCGATGCCTGCACCGATTTCTACGACTACGCCAACGGTGCATGGCGGCAGCAGAACCCGATCCCGGACTACATGGACCGCTGGAGCCGGCGCTGGCAGTCGGGCGAGCTCAACAAGGAGCGGGTGCGCGACATTCTCAACGAATTGTCGGCACGCACGGATTGGCCGAAGGGCAGTGCGGGGCAGTTGGCCGGCGATTTCTACGCCGCCTGCATGGACGAGTCGCGGATCGATGCGCTCGGCAGCAAGCCGGTGCAGCCGTGGCTGGACGAGATCGGCACGATCGGCGACCGCGCCGGTGTGCAGCGCATGATCGGCAAACTGCACGACGCCGGTGTGGGCGTGCCGTTCGTGCTGTTCGCCGGCGAGGACCTGCGCGAGCCGTCGCAGACCATCGCCCATGTCTATGCCGGCGGCCTCGGCTTGCCGGATCGCGATTACTACCTCAAGCCCGAGCCGCGCTTCGTCGAGGCGCGCGCCAAGTACCTGGTCCACGTTGCGAAGATGTTCGAGCTGGCCGGCGCCCCGGCCGAGCAGGCGCAGCGCGACGCGCAGACCGTGTTCGATTTCGAGAAGCGCCTGGCCGAAGCCTCGCTGGACAACGTGCAGCTGCGCGACCCGAAGCTGCAGGACCACCCGACCGCATTCGCCGACCTGTCCAAGCTCGCGCCGAGCTTCGACTGGGGCCGCTACTTCGACGCGGCCGGCGTGCCGCGCAACGCGGTCAACGTGACCCAGCCGAAATTCCTGCAGCAGGTCGACAAGGAACTGGCGACGACGCCCTTGCCGCAGTGGAAGACCTATTTGCAGTGGCATCTGCTCAACACCGCCGCCGATTCGCTGTCGCAGCCCTTCGTCGAGGAGAACTTCGCTTTCAACGGCAAATTCCTGACCGGCGCGACCCAGATGAAACCGCGCTGGAAGCGCTGCGCCGAACTCACCGACACCCAGCTCGGCGAAGCCTTGGGGCAGAAGTACGTGGAGAAGTACTTCCCGCCGCAAGCCAAAGCGCGCATGCAGGACATGGTCAAGAACATCCTCGCGGCGATGGACGACACCATCGGTGAGTTGGCCTGGATGGACGATGCGACCAAGAAGAAAGCGCTGGAAAAACGTTCGACCTTCGTCGCCAAACTCGGTTATCCGGACAAGTTCAAGGACTACCAAGGCGTCGCGGTGAGCCGCGACTCGGCTTGGGACAACGTCGTTGCCGCCTCACGCTGGAACGTGGCCGATAACCGCAGCCAGATCGGCAAGCCGACCGACCGCAGCCGTTGGGGCATGACCCCGCCGACCTCCAACGCCTACTACAACCCGCTGCAGAACGAGATCGTGTTCCCGGCCGGCATTCTGCAGTCGCCCGCGTTCGACGTGAACGCCACCGACGCGGTCAACTACGGCGCCATCGGCGTGGTGATCGGCCACGAGATCAGCCACGGCTTGGACGACCAGGGCGCGCAGTTCGACGCCAAGGGCCGCTTGTCCAACTGGTGGACGCCGGCCGACGGCAAGCAGTTCGCCGCCAAGGGCCAGTGCGTGGTCGACCAGTTCGAGGGTTATTTCATCGAGCCCGGACAGCACCACAACGGCAAGCTGGTGCTGGGCGAATCGATCGGCGACCTGGCCGGCGCCAAGATCGCTTACCGCGCTTATCTGAAGTCGCGCGAAGGCAAGGGCCCGGAACCGACCCTGGACGGCTTTTCGCCGGAGAAACAGTTCTTCATCGCCTGGGGCCAGTTCCGCGGCGACGAAACCCGCTTGGAAACCCAGCGCACCATGATCCAGGGCGACCCGCACCCGGTCGCCAAATACCGCGTCAACGGCCCGCTGTCGAACCTGCCGGCGTTCCAGCAGGTGTTCGAGTGCAAGGCGGGCGATGCGATGGTGCGGGCGGAGGAGAAGCGGTGCGAGGTGTGGTGAAGGCGGCGGGGGCTGCGCATTTGATGTTGCGCAGCCCTGGAGCGGTGTGAGCCGCGACCACGGGACGCGTAGAAGCAACAACGCCCATGCCATTCATCGAAGAGGTGCCCTGCCGCGAGGGTAGGAGCGGCGCGAGCCGCGACCGCGCCGTAACGACCTCGCGGCGCCGCGAGGGTAGGAGCGGCGCGAGCCGCGACCGCGCCGTCGCGGTCTCGCGGCGCATCTTTGAAGCAAGATCAAGATCAAACGCCAACAGCTTCCGCCACTAAAGCGGCGGGTTACTTTCTTTTGTCATAAGCAACAAAAGAAAGGTAACCAAAGAAAAATGCTTCTTTTTGAATCACAAGCCCGCACGAGCGGTGCATACGCAGGGATTTTTCATACGGGACATCCCTGTCCCGATGAAAAACGGCGCGCATCCCTGCGCGCCGCCCTCCGGGTCTTCTTTAGCCTTCGCTAGTGCGAGGCGGCGCACAGCCACAGCCAAGTGCTACGACAGCATCACGTGTAGGAGCGACGTGAGTCGCGACCACGAATCGGCAACTGCCGGCGCAGGTGATCGTGGTTGCGTGGTCGCGGCTTGCGCCGCTCCTACCCTTAAAGCGAAATTTGCTGCTGCCGTGAAAAGCCCGGCGCAGTTCCGAATTTTCGATGCAGCAACAGCAACAGCAACGAACTCGCCGGTGCCAAGGGGTAGGAGCGACGCAAGTCGCGACCGCGGCGTCTCAATCTCGCGGCGATGCCGCCCGCGATGACATTTCTCGATAAGCCCCGGATTGCGGCCTTCACGGCAACGCGGGTACACAGCTATCGTTCGTCATCCCCGCGCAGGCGGGGATCCATAGGCTTCAGCCTCATGTTGCTCCGCGCCCGCGTTTACTCCTGCATCGGTTGCGTCGCGTCATACGCAAGCAGATCGCCGGGTTGGCAGTCGAGTACGCTGCAGATCGCTTCCAGGGTGGAGAAGCGGATCGCCTTGGCCTTGCCGGTCTTGAGGATCGACAGGTTGGCCAGGGTGATGTCGACGCGCTCGGACAGTTCGGTCAGGGTCATGCGGCGCTCGTGCAGTTTTTCGTCGAGACGGATCACGATGGCCATGGCTTACACCGTGCCTTCGAGGTCGGAACGCATGCGCGCGCCTTGTTCGAACACGCGGGCCAGCACGAACAGCAACAGCACGGCCAGCCACGGTGCGAACGAGAAGCCGACGTCGATGTCCATCTTCAGCGTGGGCGCCGCTTTCGAGGCACCGTAGACGATGGCGCCGATCAGCAGGCGCAGGCCTTCGCCGGCCAGTACCCACCAGGCGATGGCCTGCAGGCGGCGGCTGTTGTCGGCGATGAAGGGATCGCCGTCGCGCACGCTGTCGACGATCGCCAGCAGCGCGCGCAACACGCGATGGGTGAGATAGGCGGCGAGGATGCCGATCAGCACGACCGCGCGCAGGGCGTTGTGCAAATGTTCGTAGGCCACGCCGAGGGCCTCGAACAACAGCTTCGGGTTGACCAGGGTGGCGACCAGCAGCGCGGTAATGGCGAAGGCGTAGAGGGCGTTGAGGACGATCAGGCCGCGGATCAGCGGGCGGGCCAGGGTGAGGGCGTTCGGAGGGCGGGTCATGGGACGGCTGCCTCTGTCATATCGGTAAGCGATATATATAATATCGAAAAACGATATGCAAGTGCTCCCGGGCAGGCCAGCCGGACCTCTCACCGGTCAGGGCGGTCCGGCATGGGCGGTTGGCCCGGCCGAGGCCAGGCCCAATGCGCAGCGCCTGTGCAGTCTCGCTCGGGTCTTGCCTCTGCGGCGCCGCCTCTCCGGCTTCAGCCGCTCAATCGTCGTCGGCGTCTTCGCCCTTGGCCAACACCTTACGCTGCATCGCGTCGAGGTAGGCGTCGGCTTCGGCGACGCTGCTGAAGATTTCGTTCATCGGCACCGCCTTGACCAGGTCGAACACTTTCTGGATCTGCGGCTGCGGGTTGACCACCACCACCTTGCCGCCGCGTGCCGACAAGGCCTTGCGTGCGCGGAAGATCGAGCGGATGCCGGCGGAGCTGATGTATTCCAGGTCGGCGAGATCGAGTACGAGCGAGGGCAGGTTGGCGGCGAGCACCGGCCCCAGTTGGCGGTCGAGTTCGGCATGGCTGGAGGTGTCCAGGCGGCCGGCGAGGTAGACGCGCTGGCTGTGGGCGGTGGCTGGGTCGATCCGGATCGTCAGGTCCATGCGGGGCTCCAGGTTCGAAATGTCGGCATCAGTCGCCGGCAGTGGGTCGTAGCAGCACGATGTGCAGCACGTTGTAGCGGCCCTCGCGCGCATAAGTCGCATGGTTGGCGAGGGTACGGACCAGATGGAGGCCCAGGCCGCCCAGCGGGCGATCGTCGATGTCGGCATCCAGGTCGGGTCCGGCTTGCGACAGCGGGTCGAACGGTGCGCCGTCGTCGCGGAATTTCAGGACGATGCGGTCGCGTTCGACCGCGAGTTCGACGGCGACCTCGTGCTCGGCGCCGGGTTCGGTGCCGTGGTCGATCGCATTGCATATCACTTCCTCGGTGACCAGCCGTACCTCGCCGATCGATGCGCTGTCGACACCGAGCTTGATCAGCGCCTCGTCGATCGCTGCGAACAGTCCCGGCAGCAGGGCGCGATCCTGGGGCGCGCGGAACAGCTGCGACAGGGGCTCGTCCGGTTGCTCGCCGCCGTCGTTGCCGGTCCAGTGCAGCGACAACACGGTGATGTCGTCCGATTGCGCCGCATCCGCGGCGAAGCGGTGCACGTCGGCGACCAGGGCGCTGCATAGCGTGCTCGCATCGCTGCTGCCGCGCAGCGAGGCCAAAAGACGCTCGCCGCCGAACGGCTGTTGCTCGGCGTCGAAGGCTTCGGTGATGCCGTCGGTGTAGGCCACCAAGGCCTCGCCATTGCGCAGGCGGCCGCGCCAGATCGGATAATGTTCGTCGGCCGCTATTCCCAATGGCGGACCCGAAGGCAAGTCGACGAACTCCGCGCTGCCGTCGGCGCGCAACAACACCGGCGGTTCGTGGCCGGCGCTGGCCAGCGCCAACTCGCCGCTGCGCGCGTCGATCAGACCGCACATGACGGTGGCGAACATGCAGGTGTCGTTGCCTTCGAGCAGGCGTTGCGCGGCTTCCTGCAGGGCGATCCCGGGCGAGCCTCCGCGGCCGGCGGCAATCTCCAGCACGGTCATGGTGCGGGCCATGAACAAGGCCGCCGGCACGCCCTTGTCGGAGACGTCGCCGATCGCGAACCACAGCGTGTGGGTGTCGCGCTCGAAGAAGCTGTAGAAGTCGCCGCCGACCGCCTTGGCCGGTTCCAGCCGCGCATTCGCCTGCAGGCGCCACTCGTCGGCGCCGAGCACGCGCGCGCCGGGCAGCATCGCCAGTTGGATCTCGCGGGCGATGTCCAGCTCGCTTTCGATCTTCTGCCGCGCCGTGCTCATGTCCTGGATCTCGACGATCTGGCGCTTGATCGAGCCGCGTGCGTTGTCGAAGGCGCGCGCCATCACCCCGACTTCGTCGCGGCGCTCGGTCTGGTGCAAGGGATAGTCGAATTCGCCGGCGGCGAAATGGCTGGCCGAACCGGTCAGGTCGCTCAGCGGCGTGGTGATGCGCGCCGCCATCCGCCGCACCAGCAGGGTGATCAGCAATAAAGCGATCGACACGATCGCCGCCAGTTGCACGATGGTGCGCTTGAGCGCGGCCAGCAGCGGCTTGTGCGACATCGACACTTGCAGGCCCCAGCCGGTGTCGCCGATGGGTTCGAGCACCGAGAAGCGGGTTTCGCGAGTCAGCGGCAGTACGTGGGTGAATTCGAACCGGCGCCCTTGCACCCGCGCTGCCGCCATCTGCGACAGATCGGTGCGCCCGGAGGCAGCCATGTAGCGTTCGAGCGTGGTCCTCAGGGCGACGTTCGGGTCGGCATGCAGAGTGACAGTGCCTTCGGGTGCGAACAGTGCCGGCCGTTGGCCATGGATGTGGTGCAAGGGTTCGACCAACTCGGCCCAACGCGCTATCGGCACGTCCAGGCTGACCATGCCCAGGCGCTTGCCATCGTGCCCGCGCAGCGGCATGTTCAAGGTGCTCATCCATTGGCCGCCGGCGGTGTTGTTGAAATAGGGCTCGGACCACCAGGGCTTGTCGGCCGACAGCGTGCGCCGGTACCAGGGCTTTGCGTACGCGTCGTAGCCGGTGGCGAGGAGGTCGCGATCGGCCACGCCGCGGCGGTCGACGCCTACGTAGTACGCCATCGGCAAGCCGTCTCGCAGCACCCCGGATTCGAGCGCGATCAGGCCGCCGACGGCGCTGGCATCGGCGTCCAGCAGGGCTTCCATCGCCTTGATCGTCGCCTCGCGGTCCAGCGCCAGGCTGTTGAACAGACCGATCATGGCCGCGCCGGTGATGCGCACCGATTCCATCGAAGCGAGCAGGCGGTCGGCGGTCTGGGCGGCTTCGTAGCGGGTCCGCTCCTGGGCGCCGACGATGATCTGCTGGCGCGCGATCAGGAAGGCGACGACGAAGCCGATCAGCAGCAGCACCCCGACCAGCACGCCGAACCACAGCATCAGCTTGGTGCGCAGGCTGTCGCGCCACGACACCGGTGGATGAGCGTCGCGCGCGATCACGCGCGGAGGGGGCGGAGCGGCAATCGACTCGGTCCGGTCCATCGGCGACTCCCAGAGGACAGGGCGAGCATAGCCCCAGCCGCGGTCGAAAAAGGGGGCGGTGCGCACTGTCCCCGGCGGCCCGCAACGGCGGGCCGGGGCTGGGCGAACGGCCGACAGCGACAGGTTTCGGCCGATCCAGTTGCCTGGATCGGCTTCGTCCGCATCTGCCTGGTCTACATCCGCGACGCCGTCAGCCGCACGTCGGCGTTGCGCCAGGCCTGGGCGAACTCGCGCTGGGTGTCGGTGGCCTCGGCGTTCTTGTTCTGCGCGCGCAGGCTTTCGGCCAGGCCGTACAGGGACCAGCCGTTGCCGGGGTTGCGCAACAGCTCTTCGCGATAGACGCGCTCGGCCTCGGCCGGGCGCCGGGCGTCGAGCAGCACGGCGCCGAGCGTCTGCCGCACCGGTGCGTGCCAGCCCGGCGGTTCGTCGTAGGGGATGCGGTCCTCGATCGCGATCGCCTCGCGCAAGGCGGCCACCGCGACGTCGGGCTTGCCGCGCGCGGCGGCGATCTCGGCGGTGACGACGCGTTCGGCGATGCGCGCGGCGTGCGAGAGCGGGTAGCGGTTCCACACGGTCAGCTTCTCCATCGCCGGATCGGCGGCGAGCGGGCGCAACGCTTCGAGGTTCCGCTGCGCATCGGCCAGGCGGCGCTGCCGCACGGCCGCCATGGCCTGGGTGTAGTGCCAGATCGCGGTGACGTAGGGCAGGTCCGGCGCCGGGTTCGGCGCCTTGGCGATCTCGTCCCAGCGGCCGAAGCGCACGCGTTCGAACCAGGGCGTCATCCAGTAGTGCTGTAGCACCGCGAAGCCGTCCTTGCGCATCAGGTCCTGCAGATTGGTGCGCTCGGCCGTGGTTTTCGCCGCCGCATGCGCGACCGCGCTGCTGCCTTCCATGCTGGCGGCGAACCACAGGAAGTGGTGGTTGTGCGGCACGTAGCCCAGCGGATACACGCCCTGGGTGTTGCCGCGGCACAGCTCCAGATAGGCGTCGTCGGCTTCGATCGCGCGTTGGTTGGCGATCACCGCGTCGTGCCAGCGGCCGACCCGCGAATAGATGTGCGCGGGCATGTGCACCAGATGGCCGGAACCGGGGATCAGTTCGCGCAGGCGGTCGGCCGCGGCCGCGCCGCGCTCGGGCGCGGACGAGGCCTCGACGGCATGCACGTACAGGTGCAGGGCGCCGGCGTGATCGGGGTTGCGCGCCATCACCGATTCCAGGGTCGACACGACTTCGGCGGTGCCGCCCTTGGGCCGCTGCTTTTCGTCGTAGTAGTCCCAGGGTTGCAGGTCCATCAGCGCTTCGGCGTGGAAGGTCGCGGCGTCCAGATCGTCCGGACGCTGTTGCACGAGCTTGCGCGTGGCCTCGGCATAGGCCAGGTCGAGCGGTTTGCGATCGGCCGGCGGGTTTTGCGCATAGCGCGCCGCCAGTGCCTGGATGAAGGCGCGTTCGCGTTCGCTGGCCTTCGGCGCCAGCGCCTGCGCGCGTTGCAGCCGGGTCCAGGCGTCGCCGTTCTCCTTCGGGTCCATCGCTGCGTTGACGTGCGGGCCGAGCACCAAGGCCGCGCCCCACCAGCACATGGCGCAATCGGGGTCGAGTTCGGTGGCCTTGAGGAAGGAGCGCTCGGCGGCGTCGTGGTTGAAGCCGTAGGTCAGCATCAGGCCCTGGTCGAACCAGCGCTGCACTTCGGGGTTGCGGCTGGTGACCGGGAAGCGGTAGTCGCCCAGGCCTTCGAGCAGATGCGCGCCGACCATGGCCAATTGCGGCGGCGACACCGCCGGCTCCGAGGCCGGCGGGTTGTCGGCGGTCGGTCCGGTGTTGCGGCAGGAGGAGACCGTCAGTAAAGCGAGCGCCAGCAAGGCGACGGCGCAGGACAGGACGAGGGGACGGAAAGCGGGCAGGTACATGGGGCCTCCCGGAATGCGCGCGGGCAGCGCGGCAGCCGTGGTGGACTTCGGCCAGGGCAGGCACGGCGGCCAGCGTCGCGGCCCCTGGGTGGGGACGGCAGCGGCCCGTCGTGCGCTTGCCAACCCCGGGCGCGGCGACAGGCCGGTCGAACCAGGGGATTAAAGCAGGGGGCGTATTAAGACTGGGTCAGGGATGAAGCCAGGGAGGCGGGCAGGCGACGGACGGCGACCGCGGCCGTCATGCCGCCGTGCCCTGCGCCAGTTCCGCCAAGTGTTGTTGCAGCAACAGGCGGACCTTCGGCGTCGGCACCCGCGGCAGCTGCGCCAGCGGCAGGTCGCGGCCGATCCTGCGCGCCAGGATCAGGCCCAGCAGATAGCCGCCGCGAGCGGGTTCCGGACCCTTGTGGCCGGCGCTGAAGTAGCGGTTGGAGTCGTCCGGCGCGACCGAGTCCAGCACCTTCAACATCCCGGCGGCGAGATCGCGCACGGTGGCGGCGTCGACCTGGGCGAGCTTGCGGTCGTCGAGCAGCACCTGCAGCAAGCTCGCATCCGGGTTGAGGCGTTCGCTGACATAGGTCGCGATGCCTTCGCTCCACAGCGAACCGTACACCGGCGGGTCGTCGTCGACGATCAAGTCGGGCAACACCTGTGCGTGATAAAGGTGGAAGGATTCGTGGTCGAGGAACACCGACAGGTTCGCATCGGCGCCGTGGTAACGGACGATGCCGTCGATGCCGATGAACAAGGGCAGTTTGCCTTGCCATGGCCGCAGATGGCCGTCGAAGCCGAACAGCGAGGGCATCAGATAGATCGGCGCTCGCTCGCGGCGGAAGTCCGGGAACTCGACCTGGAAGTGTTGGACGTGGCGTTGATAGTGGCGGCCGAAGTCGGCCCCGAGCTTGCGCACCTGGCCGGCCATCGCGTCGAAATCCGGCAGCCACTTGCCCAGTCGTTCGGGCGTCGGCTTCAGGCCGGCGCCGGCGTAGACCTCGGCGTGTTCGCTGAAGAAGGTCGCGGCGAGCGCTTGTGTACGGTCGTCTGCGTCTCGCGTGTCGTCGTAGGCCTGCCAGAACTTCGGCATCAGGTCGATCGGGCCGGGCGCTTTCGCGGCGCTGGTTCCGCCAGCAGCGGCGAGCAAGGGCGATAGAGCGGCCAGGCGGAGCAAGTCGCGACGATGCATCTGGGGTCCTTCGGAACGTGGCGCGATGGAACGAGCGGTGTGGCTTCGTCGCGTCGACGGGCGGGCGATCGAAACGGCCGAGTCTAAGAGAAGGCCGCGGCCTCGGGAATGGCGCGATTTGCCCGCATTACGAGCGTTGGCTCGTGGTTACGGGCGGGTTCGCAGGCTTACAAATAAAAACGCAGCAGATCGTTCATTCCTCGTCGGATGCTGAGGCCTTCATGCCGAGTTCCTTCGGCAGTTGGCCGGCCTGGCTGCTCGCATCCCAGGGCTTTACATTCCGCTTACTCGATTTTCACGGTCGCCTGCGGACGGCGCGGGTCGAATGCCTGCGTCCTGTCCATATCAGGAATATGAGCATGAACATGAGCATGAGCATGAGCATGAAGCGAACCTCCCTCCTCGTCGTATCGGCACTGTGGTTGTCCGTCTCCGGCGCGGCCTTCGCCGGCATCGTGACCGTGAGCGGGCATGGCCAGAGCTACGACCCCGGCATCGCTCTGGAAGATGCCCGCGCCGATGCCGTGGCCAAGTGCACGGCGCAGGCGGGTACGCCGCTGGAAGAGATCTACAGCCACGTCACCCGCGCCAACCTGTGGCTAGCGGACTCGATCTGGCGCTGCGAGGTGCCGTGATCGATCGGCAGGAAGGGCAGGTTCACTCGCCGTAGCCATCCACCGGAAAGCCTGTGTGGCCCATCGGTGACGTGAACCCGACCGTCGTCGACCCGAGCCTTCAGCCGGCCGCCTCGGTGCAGGCAGCGGCCTGCGAGGAGGCGTGAAACTCGATCAGCAGTCCGAGGTCGTCCTGGCTGGGCGCCAGGAAGGCATCGCCCAATGCGCCGCGATAGCGCGCGAGTTCGGTTTCGTAGCCGCGCTCGACGCGCCGTTTCGCTAAGTCGAGATCGGCCACGGCGATGCTGAGGCCAAGCACCTGGCGGCCGCCATTGCGCAGTGCGTCGGCCGCTGCTCCGGGGCCGTCGGGCTGGAGAGCGAAGATGCGCTTGTGACCTATCGGCACGCAGTAGCCCCGTGCCGCGATGTGGGGAAGACGGACCGGTATCGCGGTCGGGAAACCCATCCGCTCGAACTGCTTGCGATCCGCGTCAGCGTCGGAGGAGAGCAACCATAGCCCGGTCAACGCCTGGGCGCCGTTGGGATGCTGCGGGGCGATGCGCTCGTCGGAGACGCGCCCCGGGGTGGCGTCCAGTGCGGCGTAATCGATGAAGAACAGATGGCTGGACAGCGGCTGCGGTTCGAATGCGAACAAGCGCCAACGAGGCGGGCTGGACGGGCCGTCGCCATCGGGATCGGTGCGCGAGGCGGTGAAGATCGGCGTCGGCACGAACGCCTGTTGCTGCAGGAACTTGTGCGCCTGGTCGAGGATCGACGAGC
Organism: Lysobacter antibioticus; assembly: GCF_001442535.1. Taxonomy (NCBI): domain Bacteria; kingdom Pseudomonadati; phylum Pseudomonadota; class Gammaproteobacteria; order Lysobacterales; family Lysobacteraceae; genus Lysobacter; species Lysobacter antibioticus. Next base: position 54,527 of record NZ_CP013141.1, read on the forward strand.
GCAGGCCGAAGGTGCGCGAGCCCGCGCCACCGCGCAGCGAGGCCTGGTCGGCCTGCATGCCGGGGTCCAACTCGGCATTGGCCCGTTGCAGGCCGAACACTTCCAGATAGCTGCGATCGGCCATCCGCACATAGCGATTGGCTACGCCTCCGGCACTGCGCCCCGGCCTGACCTGGAACCCCAGTTTGACCGCCATGACCGCGCTGATCTGGTCGATGTCGCGGCCCCACAACAGGGCGTGGTCGATCTCGGTGGTGTCCGCAATCGATTCGGCTGCGCTCGCCACCGATGGAACCATGCCCAGGACCAGGGCCGACCACAGGACGAACGTGCGTGTTGCGCGCTTGCTTCGCTTCAACCTCATTCCCAACCTCCATGCCTACAGTGCGATGGCAGGCAGGATGCGAGCACGACCGGCATCGAGGCGAGCACGGGCGGCCGTTGCAGAGCATGGGCGGATGAATGTTTGCTGCGCACGATCGCGGCGTCCGGGCGCGGAGTAGGGCGCGTGGGTCGGAGATGCTCGTCGGAGCGAGTTTTTTCGCAAGCCGTCGTTGCGTGCCTGTCCTGAGCGTGTCGCTTCTTGCGTCAATCATCCGTGTGGACGCAATGCAGCCTGCCGATGTCCGCGGCAAACCCCATTGCGTCCCCAGGATTACCCGATCAACGGCTTAGACCGTGACCGACACCGTCTGATTCCAAACCGCGCCGACCGGTGCGCTGGCGTTGTTGTAGGTGAACGGCGTGGTGCCGACGGTGACGGCGAACTTCGCCGGGCCGCCCCAGTTGATGCCGACCATGGTCAGGTCGTATTTGCCGGGCGGCAGGATCGAGTTCAGGTTGACGGCGTAGCTCACCGGGTCGTTGAAGCCGGAGGTGATGTGGAGGATCTCGGAGGTGCCGGCTCCGGTCGATGCGACGATGTAGAGTTCGTTGTCGCAGGCGCTTACTTTGATCGCGGTTGCCATGTGGATATTCCCTTTCCAGTGTGAGTGATGTTGCGGAGTGAATGAAACGCTGTTTGCTTGTCTGCGGCGGTTGGTCGTCAGGTATTGCGTTCCCCCTGTGCGATTCGGAGGGAGGTGCTATGCATCGTCACCTCCGCGCGAACCAACGCTGCAACCACAGTATTCGTGAAGGCATTCGTCGAAACGGTTTCAATAAAGGCTCACGCAGGTATCAGTTCCATCGCATTCGTGCGGAAGCGGGGCGCTTACTGGCCGTCGCTTCCTGCGAGTGCGCTCGACGCGGAGCGAACGATCCGCATGACCGGCACGTCGAAGCAGCGGGCCAGTTCGTGAGCGATGCGGAAACGCACGGCGCGGCCGGATTCGGCCCGTTTTATCGTGGCGATGGACACGCGGATGTTGCGCCGCCAACAGTCGTCGGCGAGGTCCTGTTGGCTCAACAGGCGGCTTTGCCGTAGCCGACGCAATAATTCGTTGTCGAGAACGACCTGTCCCCGATCCAGCAGCGGCTTCGCGTGATTCGCAGCGGCGGGGGCATCGTCGTTACCGGACAGGACGAGCGCGAGGGCCGACGTCGAGTCGCGCTCGTTGTCTGCGACGGGGTCGGGCAGGATGAAGTAGTCCATTGAACAATCCTCGCGGGTATGGGGTTTGACCGCATCCGAACGGCCTCGCATCGCCGCTCCTTCTCCTCACGCCCGTCTGAACAACGACGTATCGAGAGGCGGCATGGATTGCGATGCGTCGGCGATCACGATGGCGTTTGAACCCGCGCCCCGCCTGCCGGAAACCTGCCGGTTCGTATCTCGCTGTTTTGATGCGCGTTTCTCGCGCGACAGAAGCTCGTTCGAGCGCTGGGATTCGCTCGCGGCCCGGCTTGGGCAGGAAACGGGAAGGTGCGCTTGCTGCAAAGTCGCGACGGCTGTCGCTTGCTCGCGCGATACGCAGGCAATGAGATCGACAGATCGAAGCCAAGCGCGTTGATCGAGCGTTAGTCGCGGTTAGTCGACGTTAGCGAAGTCGGATGGATCCAGCGATGCACGCGCCGTCGCCCGCATCGTACCGGCGCGGTCGATGAACGATGCCTTGAATGAATGATGCTCCGACGGCCTCCGGTCGAGGCCGCAGTCCACGATGGTCCCGAGCGGGTCGCGATCAGTCTGGTCGCGACGTTCGGTTCAGCGTCGGGTCCCCAAGACCCCATCCAGCGCCAGCTCGGCCTTGAACCCGGCCTTGTCGAGCCGCTTGGCCACTTCGCGCGGTACATCGCGGCCGCTGGTGAGTTTGTTCGGGCTGCCGGTGTAGTGGAACAGGCGTCCACCGCGGCGCAGCACCCGCGCCAGATGATCGTAGAACGTCTGCGAGTACAGCTCTCCGGCGATGCCGAATCGCGGCGGGTCGTGGAGCAGGGCGTCGACCGAGGCATCGGCGATCCCGGCGATGGCCTGGGACACGTCGGCATGGGTCAGTTGCAGGCGACCGCCGCTGGCGGCTGCATCCGGGTCGGGCGACCAGGGGTTGAGAGTGCGCAGCCACAGCACGTCTTCGTTCTTTTCGAACGAATGGATCCGGGCGGCGCCGGCTTCGAGGCAGCAGGCGGCGAAATAGCCCAGGCCACCGCAGGTGTCGAGCACGACCTTGCCGCGCGGCTCGACCAGATCGACCTTGCGTCGCGCATCGTCGATGGGCGAGGCCTTCGAGGTGGGCAGCATCTTGATGCCGTCGATCTCGAAGGTCGGCGCCCCCCATTCGGTCGGCACCAGCTTGATCAGCGAGCCGGAGAAGCGCGACACCGGCGCGAAGTCGTCGCCGTCCCAGTGATAGATCGTGCGGTCCTTGAGCTTGGACGGATACGGATAGCGTTGATCGCGCCAGATCCAGGCTTCCGCTTCCAGTCGCGCCTCGCCGTTCGTGCGCCCCAGATCCAACGAGCCGGTCCAGGTGTCGGCGCCGGCGGCGTGCGCGGCCAGCAGTGTTTCGGCGTCGGGACGGGTGAGCAGGGGACCGGAGTAATGCGGCACGGCGGGTGTTTCCTTGGGGCAGTGATCGGCAGGCGTGCCGGCGACGAAGCACGGACGCGCCCGAGCGTGGGACGGAACGATAGCGCGGCAGGCCGATCGCGGCCAAAAAACCGGGAGGCCTCGGGTTCGGTTGCGGGTGCCGGATCAAGCAGGGATCGGGCTGGAAGCCTGTGGCACCAGGAGTCACTCCGGCCGTCGTCGCTGCGATCTGTGCCACTCCGGCCTCATGACTGCGGTCCCCAAACCATCGGCCTACGACAGGCCGGCCGGGCTGCGCTAGGCTGCGGCCTTTCCAGCGGGGACCGCATATGAAGCCTTCACGTTTGAGCCTGGGCCTGGCGCTTGCCGCCGCCCTGGCTATTCCTTCCGTCCACGCCGCCGACTCCGCGGCCGGGTCCGCAGCCGGTTCCACAGGCAAGGGGCAGCCCCGGCTCGGCAGCTTCGGCGTCGACATGTCGGCGCGCGACTCGAAGGTCAAGCCCGGCGACGATTTCAATCGCTACGTCAGCGGCCACTGGCTCGATACCTATCAGCTGAAGGACTACGAGACCTCCTACGGCTCGTTCAACATGCTGCGCGACCAGTCCGAGGCGCAGGTGCACGCGATCATCGAATCGCTGCAGCAACGCAAGGACCTGGCGCCGGGCAGCGATGCGCTGAAGTTGCGCGATTACTACGCCAGCTATATGGACCGCGCCGCCCGCGACGCCGCCGGTATCCGCCCGCTGCAGCCGGTGCTCGACCGCATCGCCGCCATCGACTCGAAGGACGCGCTGGTCGCCGCCTTCGGCAACACCGACCTCGACGGCACCACCGCGCCGCTGCGTTTGGGTGTCGACCTGGACCGCAAGGACCCCGACCAATACCTGGTCGGCCTGCGTGTCGGCGGCCTGGGTCTGCCCGACCGCGACTACTACCTCAACCAGGACGCACGCTTCGTCGGCATCCGCACGGCGTATCTGGCGCACATCGAGCGCATGCTCGGTTTCGCCGGGGTGAGCGATGCGAAGGCGCGCGCACAGGCGGTGCTGGCGCTGGAGACCGAACTGGCCAAGCCGCAGTGGGAGCGCGCCAAGCTGCGCGACCGCGACAAGACCTATAACGTCGCTACCTTCGCCGAACTAAGCAAGCAGTACCCGGGCTACGACTGGGCCGCCCAGGTCAAGGCCCAGGGCATGCCGGCGCTGGACCGGGTCAACGTGATCACCCCGAGCGCGGTGCAGCCAGTGCTCGACGTGATTGCCGCTACGCCCTTTCCGGTGTGGCGCGATTACCTGAGCTTCCACGCCGTGCGCAACAACGCGCCGCTGCTGAGCCGCGAGATCGACGATGCCTCGTTCGCGTTCACCGGCACGGTGTTGAGCGGCCAGAAGGCCCAGCGCGACGACTGGAAACGCGCGGTGGCGACGGTCGCCGGCGGCGACGGCCTCGGCGATGCCATGGGCAAGCTCTATGTCGAGCGCCATTTCTCGCCGCAGGCCAAGGCGGCGATGCAGGCCCTGGTGGAGAACCTGCGCAAGGCCCTGCGCAGCAACATCGAGAAGATCGACTGGATGGGCGAGGGCACCAAGGCCGAGGCCTACCGCAAGCTCGCCAGCTTCCGTCCCAAGGTCGGTTATCCGGACAAGTGGCGCGACTACGGCAGCGTCGCCATCGTCCCGGGCGATTTGATGGCCAACGTCATGCAGTTGCGCCGCTACGGCCGCAACGACCAGGTCCGCCGCATCGGCACCCGTCCCGACCGCGACGAGTGGTTCATGACGCCGCAGACCGTCAACGCCTACTACAACTCGACCTTCAACGAGATCGTGTTCCCGGCCGGCATCCTGCAGGCGCCGTTCTTCGACCTCAACGCCGACCCGGCGGTGAACTACGGCGGCATCGGCGCGGTGATCGGCCACGAGATGGGCCACGGCTTCGACGATCAGGGCAGCAAGTCCGACTACGCCGGCATCCAGCGCAACTGGTGGACCGACGCCGACCGCGCCGGTTTCGAGCAGCGCACCCAGGCCCTCGGCGCCCAGTACAACGCGTTCTGCCCGTTGCCGGGCCAGTGCGTCAACGGCTCGTTGACCATGGGCGAGAACATCGGCGACGTCGGCGGCATCTCGATGGCCTACACCGCCTATCAGCTCAGCCTCGGCGGCAAGCCGGCGCCGGTGATCGAAGGTTTGAGCGGCGACCAGCGCTTCTTCCTGTCGTGGGGCCAGATCTGGAAGGGCAAGTACCGCGACGAAGCGCTGCTCAACCAGATCAAGACCAACCCGCATTCGCCCTCGCAATACCGCGCCAACGGCCCGCTGCGCAATTTCGACCCGTGGTATCGCGCGTTCGAGGTGAAGCCGGGCGACGCGATGTATCTCGCGCCGGACAAGCGCGTGCGGATCTGGTGAGGTAAGCGGCAAGGCGAAGCCTGCGCAAGCGGCCTTCGCGCCACAAGGGATGCTTGCCAGACCAGGGGCCGCTTTCCGAGTCCGTTCCGGACGAAGGAACGCGGCCCCGTCTCGTTTCCGGCCGTGAGGTTCGCAGCACGCTGCGGTAGCCGCGGCACCGGGGCGCCGCGGCGGGGAAGCTAGAATGCCGGCGATGGCTTATCTGGGACTGTTCCTTACCGCGTTCGTCGCCGCCACTTTGTTGCCTGCGCAATCGGAAACCTTGCTGGCGGGAATGGTCGTGGCCGGCTACACGCCGTGGTTGCTGGTGCTGGTGGCCAGCCTCGGCAACGTGCTCGGCTCGACCGTCAACTGGTGGCTCGGGCGCGAAGCGGCGCGTTTCAGCCAGCACCGTTTTTTCCCGGTCAAGCCGGCGGCGCTGGCGCGTGCGCGCGCCTGGTACGGCCGTTACGGCAAGTGGACGCTGCTGCTGAGTTGGCTGCCCGTCGTCGGCGACCCGTTGACGCTCGCCGCGGGAGTCATGCGCGAGCGACTGCGGGTGTTCCTGTTGATGGTGAGCATCGCCAAGACCGCACGCTACGCGGTACTGGCGGTCGTCGCTTCGCGTTATGCCTGAGAGTGGCGCGGTGACCGGAGTCTGCGCAGACGCTGTTATCGCGCTGCCGGATGTTGTTCCGGAATCGATCTGAAAACAACGCATCCATCCGTGCGTCGCGCGACGACGGACGCGCATTCGACACACACTCAAGGCATCGACTGTCAAGGCCCACACGACAGTCTCGGTTCGCTCAAGCGGGCCTTGTATAGTTCGCCGATGAGGTGCCGACGCGGCCTTCGATCGGTCGCTACGGCATCGGTCTTGTGCTTGGGGCTCGCCGCCGCGCGCGCGAAGTTCGGCCAGTACGAGGGCCGCCGCCGCGCTCGTCGCCGAACTTCATCAACACAGGGATGTACGAATGGCCGGCTCTATCGCGTTGATGCTGTCGAAGACGGGCGGCCCGCCGTTTCACGGCTCGGTCGGCTACGTCAACGATACGATCGGCGCCATTCTCGCCCGTCATCGCTGGCGGGTGCGCGCGTTCGAGCCGCCGCGCAGCGACCTGGGCGAAGAGGCCATGCTGCCGTTCGCGCTGAGCGCGCGCCTGGCCGCGCTGGATGCTTCCTCGGCGCCGGACGTGGCCCTTTCGACGGCGCCGGCACCTCGATCCGCGCACCGAGCCGCGGTTGGTCCCGGCGCAATTTGATGCTGTATCACGGCCTGGCCTATGGCACCGGCGTGTGGATGACCTCGCGCGACATCGATCTGCATTGCGCGAACTCGCCTTATCTCGAACGCACCCTGCACGCCACCTTCGCCTTTCCCAACTGGCACCGCCGCGGCTGCCTCAATCCGCACGGCATGCGCGCCCTGACCAGCCTGCAATTGCCGGTGCCCTGCGTCGAAAGCCCCGATGGCCACCCGGGCTTCGGCTACGGCGCCGACATTCCGCCGCAGATCCTGCGCCGGCTTGAGGGCGACCTGGTCTGGGGGCATGCCTTGCAGCCGGGCAAGCAGGACTGGTTCGCCACCTTGAGCGTGATGTATTGGCTCAACGAGTTGCGCGGCGGCCCCAGCGCGAAGGGCATCAAGCTGTTGGTGGCGGAGTCGTCGTTGACGCTCGATGCCCGCCGGGCGATGGATGCGATGCTGGCCGGGAGCGGCCGCTCCTGCGACGACTACTTCGTGCCGGTGCCGAACCTCAATCAGCGCGCCTTGTTCCGGCTGATGCGGTCCAGCCACTTCGCCCTGGCCTACAACCGGTTTCCCGAACCGTTCGGTTTCTACGTGCTGGAATCGGTCCATAACGGTTGCCCGGTCTATACCAACGGCGTCGGCAACAACCGTTTCCTGCTGCCGCCCGGCAACGGCATCACGGTGCTGGAAACGCCGGCGATGGCGGCGCAGGCGGACGGCCGGCAAGACCCGGCGGCGTATCGCTGCGTCGCCGAACGCATCCTCGGCGACCTCGGCCAGCGCGACGCGATCGCCGGGCAATGCCGGCGCGGGGCCGCGCTCATCAACGAGCGCTGGTCGGTCGCGGCGTTCGAGCGTAGCCTGCTGGCGGCGCTGGACCGTCTGGAGCATCCCTTGCCGCCCGAGCCGGATTTCGAAACGCTGCAGGTGCAACTGAGCCCGCTGGTGCGTAGTCTGGACCCGAGCGGCCGCAGTCTGAACGACTATGCGAGCACCATGCTGCGGCCGGAGACGGTCGCGCTGGCGATGCAGTTGTTGGGGCAGCGCTGCGCCGACCTGGCTTCGGACGAGATGGAAGGCATCGAGGCCGAGCATCGTCTGTTCGCCGGCGGCCTGCTGACTTTGTCGACTGCTCCGCTTCCTGCTTGTGCCGTTTGATCCTCCCGAGCTTCATCCCTCATCGATCGTCCTGCCGCAGACATGCCCACTTCCCTGATCGTTGTCGACGACTTCTTCGAGCACGCGGACGGGCTGCGCGATGCAGCGCTGCGGCTGACCTACCCGGATCAGCAGGGCGCCTTTCCAGGGCGCAATTCGCAGGAGCGGATCGAGTTGGACGGGTTGGCCCAGTACGTGTCCAGCATCGTCGGCGAGCGGCTGAAAGTGATCTCGCCGCTGGGGTCGCATGCGAAGTTCCGCATCACCCTGGGCTCGGACCAAGGCCGCGGCAAGGTGCATGTCGACCCCGGTTATTGGTCCGGCGTGCTCTACCTGAGCCGCCCCGAGGACTGCCGCGGCGGCACCGATTTCTTCCGCCATCGCCGCACCAACACCGATCGCCGCCCGATGAACGAGCGCGAGCTGGCCGAGCTGGGGTATGCCTCGATCGACGAGGCCCACCAGGACATCATCGAGCGCGACGGCCTCGACGACAGCTGTTGGGAAACCACCATGACGGTGCCGATGCGCTTCAATCGCCTGATCCTGCTGCGGCCGTGGCTGTGGCATACCGCCGGCGCGGGTTTCGGCGACAGCCTGCAGAACGGCCGGCTGGTCTATCTGATGTTCTTCGAGGCGGCGTGAGCCAGCGGCAACAGGCACGGTTCTCCGGGGTTTTGCTGCCGATCGCCGGCGTCCCATCCGCTTGCCGCCGCGCGAGGCCGGAGCGCAGACTTCGGCAGTGCCGGCTCCCGTCGGGGCGTCGAAGGCTCGCCGCCCCGCGCACTGATCGCGGGTGTTATTTGTCCCCTTCCTTCTTGCTGCCCTTGAGCAGGGCCACGATGGCCATGGCATGGCCGTGGCCCAAGTCGAAGTCCTGCTTCAGCCAGGCGATGATCTCGCCGGCCTTGATGCCAGGCTTCAGGCCCTTGGCGTCGGCGTAGCCCTTACCCGCGGCGAGGGAGCGGAACTGGGTCGGGGTCTTGCCGGTCTTGGTCTGGATGTTGTCGAGATAGGCCTGGAAGGACATCGGTACGGCTCCTGGGGTGGTTGGCTGGGGCGGACGAATTTCGTCCCTGTACCAACTCGACGAACGAGGCGCCGACGAATCGACAGGGTGCTTTGGTTCCGGCGCGAATTTTTTTCGACGGCTCACCGCCTGGCGCCGGGGTTCGTGCAGGCAGGCTGGAGCCCGGTTGGCCGGCCGCCTCCCGGGCCGGTGCTAAAATCCCGGTCTTTCCACCACGCACCAGAGTGAGCCACGCGATGACTGCACCAGCCTTCTACCCGATCGGCACGCCCGGGCAGCCTTGGGGCGCGGCGGAAGTGGCGCAATGGCGCGCCAGCCAGGTCCGCCATCGCAGCTACCACGCCGACGTGGTCGGCGCGATCGAGCGTTTGCGCTCGCGTTTCGAGGTGGTCGAGTACGGCCGCCTCGATTACGCCCCCGATGGTTATCCGTTGTTCGCGATCAAGAGCCGCGACTGGCAGGCCGGCTTGCCCTGCATGCTCGTCACCGGCGGGGTGCACGGCTACGAAACCAGCGGCGTGCATGGCGCGCTGGAATTCGTCGAGCGCCATGCCGCCGACTATGCCGGCCGCGCCAATCTGCTGGTCGCGCCCTGTGTCAGCCCCTGGGCCTATGAACGCATCCATCGTTGGAACGTCGACGCGATCGATCCGAACCGCTCGTTCCGCGAAGACAGCCCGGCCGAGGAATCGGCGGCGTTGATGCGCCTGGTCGCGCCGGTGCGCGCCGAAGTGCTGGTGCACATCGACCTGCACGAAACCACCGACAGCGACGAGTCCGAGTTCCGCCCGGCCTTGGCCGCGCGCGACGGCAAGCCCTACGAGCCGGGCGAAATCCCCGACGGCTTCTATCTGGTCGGCGACAGCGAAGACCCGCAACCCGAGTTCCAGCAGGCGGTGATCGCCGCGGTCGAGAAAGTCACCCATATCGCCCCGGCCGACGCCCGGGGCGAGATCATCGGCTCGACCGTGGTCGCGCACGGGGTGATCAACTACCCGGTCAAGTCGCTCGGCCTGTGCGCCGGCATCACCGATGCCCGCTATCGCACCACCACCGAGGTCTATCCCGACAGCCCGCGCGCCACGCCGGAGCAGTGCAATGCCGCGCAAGCGGCGGCGGTGTGCGCGGCCATCGATTTCGCTTTGGCCCGCCAGGGCTGAGCGCCGCGGCGCCGGTCTCGGCCGGCGTTGCGAGTGGCAACGGCCGCCCTCCGCGGCGGCCTCATGTGGCTAGGGCCTGAGCGGCTCTGGGCCAGCCTGTCCCGGCCAGGCATCGATTTCCGCAGGCGTGTCGATTCCGGCCCCGCCGGTTCGTCGTTCTGAAAGGAGCGGGTTTCAAGCGCCGGAGCTACCGGCGGCCGCGCTCCATCGATGCGACCACCAGGAGACCTGCATGCGCTTTCTTTCGATGATCCGGATCAACGAGACCACCTGCCAACCGCCTACCGAGCAGTTACTGGCCGACATGGGCAAGTTGATGGAAGAGATGACCCGGGCCGGGGTGCTGATCGGCACCGCCGGTCTCACCCCGAGTTCCGACGGCGTACGCCTGCGCCTGCGCAGCGGCAAGATCACCGCGACCGACGGCCCCTTCACCGAAAGCAAGGAAGTGATCGGCGGCTATGCCTTGCTGGAGGCGAACTCGAAGGAGGAGGCGATCGCGCACACGCGTCGTTTCCTCGAAGTCCACGGCGATGCCTGGGACATCGAGTGCGAATTACGGCAGTTGCAACCCGACGGCGAGTGCGGCGGCGAGCCGATTCGAGTCAACTGATTCGCATCGACTGGTTCGAGACAACGGGTTCGAGTCCATCGATCGGCTGCAACCGAAGCAGGCGCTGAGTCTGCGCTCAGCGGCTTTGATCGCCGCTGAGGATCACCCGCACGCCGCGCACTTCATCGGCGGCCGCCTCGCGCGGCGCCGCGTCCGCGCGGGTGATGCGGATCCGCACGTGCAGCGACGCACCGCGAACCGCATCGGCGGGCAGCGGCAAGGTATAGGTGCCGGCGCTGCGACCGGGACGGATGGCATGGGGCGAGATCACCCCCAGCCTCCGGCCGGTGTCGCTGCTCACTTCGACCTCGTGCCCGCTGGGGAGCGCGCCCAACTCCACTTCGAGGAAGGCGCGCTCGCCGGGTTTGGGCGCATGCGGAAGCGGCAGGCTCGTGTAATCGCGGTTCGCCGCGCACCCGCCCTGCGCGATCAGCAGGGCGAGTGCGAGGACGACGGCGACGAGGCCGCGAGACATGCCCGATCAGCCGCCCGAGGTGATCGAAACGGCCTTGACCGGGACCGGGTCGGCCGGTTGCGGGCCCGAGGGCACCAAGCGGATGTTCAACCGCGTGCTGGCGCCTTCGGCGGTGGAGAAGGCCTGCAAGGACTTGCGCAAGGGCACGGCGAACGTGGCCGAGTGCGACATCGCCATGTTCGGCATGGTCGAGCCGAAGAAAGCGATGGTGCCGGCGTAGTAGGGGCTGCTCGCGTCGACATGGCCGACGTCGGCCGGCGCGTTGACCAGCACGTCGAATTCGCGCGCGAGCGCCAATCCGTCCGGGCGGTCGAAAGTGACCTCGGCGATCAACGGCGCCGGCAAGGCATCGGCCAGATGGCGTTTCACCAGCGCCGCCGGCAAGGTCACCGAGGCCGCATTCGCTGCGACCGCGCCCTTGATCGATCCGAACCGTTCCGCCGACGCCTGCAACTTCGGCCGCGCCGGCTGTTCGCTGCCGTAGCCCGGGCCGTAGTCGTAGTCGAAAGCCGTCGTGCTGACGTAGTCGCCGGCCTTGCTGGGGCCGACGAAACCACCGTCGCCGTCGACGTAGAACAGGAAGGGCTCGTTCAAGAAGGTGTTCGAATCGCTGCCGGTCGGCAGGATCGGCAGACCGGCCAAGAACTGTTTCTTGGTCCACAGATACCACAGGCGGTCCATGTTCGAGTGGTGCAGATAGAAGATCGGGTCCACCGGCGACAGGAAGTTGGTCATGTTGCCGTAGGGGCCCGGGTCGATCGGGCCGACCCCGCCGATGTAGTTGTGCACCTTGTTATGCGGGAAGCCTTCGAGGATCGAGAACTGGGTCGAACCGTCGGGTTGCACCAGATGGGTGGCGGTCTTGGAGCTGGCGAAGCTGTTGCTGATGCTGGGGTCGTAGAACAGGGTCGGCGCCAGCCCGGAATCGATGATGTGCGGGGAGACGTCGTAAGTCGTCTTTTCGTCGAGCTTGGGATTGGATCGCGACAAGTAGCGCGCAGCGCAGGTGACCGCGAAGGCCTGGTTGCCGGAGATGCCGGTCTTCTGCGCCACGCTGTAACCGGTGACGTCGTTCCAGACCTGGTCGAAGCTCGAATAGCCGCGCGACTGCAACTGCGTGCGCTGCGCGGCCGACAGCGAATTCCAGTACTTCTCGAGCGAGGGCTTGATGAAGGAAGTGAACTTCGCCAGGTTGCCGGTATACGGCGAATAGGCGCCGTCGACCGGAGTGAGGACGCCGTCGAACATGCCCGAGGGGATTTCCGGATGGCGGGTCCAGTCCCAGAACGGCATGGCGAAATTCGAGTCGTTGCTGAGCCTGCGGATGGCGCGTTCGAAATAGCCCACATAACCGCGGTGCCAGACATAGAACCACCAATTGCCGTGCGGGCAATCGAGGAAATGGGTGAAGGCGTTACGGAACCAGTTGAGCGGATGCTCGGGAGGCAGCTTGAGCATGGCTTCGATGCCGCGCGCGTAGCTGACCAGCATCTTCTGGCCTTCCGGGGTGGCGACGTCGTAGCGACGATAGCGCGCGGCCTTGTCCGGCCCTTCGGCGCCGGCGGCGAGGGCCGTGCCGAACGGCAACATCGAGCTGCCGAGCGCGGCGGCGGTGGTGGTCAGAAATTCGCGGCGTGTATAGCGCATCCTGCAGTCCTCCTGGTTCGTGGGCGATCCGTAATCGGCTGCATGGTTTGCCGAGCGCTTTGTTCCGCCTCGTCGCATCGCATCGATGCGGCCCGGCTTGGATGTCGACGGGCATCGAGCATCGTGGGCGCGGCGGGCATCTTCGAAGTCGGCGGCCATCTTTCGCTGGTAGAACGATGCAGAGCGCTGGTATCGCCGATCACGACCGTCGATGCAGCGCTTCTCCGGGATGGACGTAGTGAGGGGAGCGGGGCGGCCAGGCCGATGACGAAGTCGGGCCGGCGGTCGCAGTTTCGAGCAGGCGCCGGACACGGGTCGTCGCGAAGCGGTCTTTCGCGCCCGCGCGGCCTGCCGCCGGCCGAGAAGGCGCCGGTCGGCCGGTGCTGGCATGGCATCGCCATGCGTGTCGTGGCCGACGCTCGGTTCAGGCTTCCGGCCTCGCGGCCGCGCGCAGAGGTGTAGGATGCAGTTCGTAAGCCGTTCCAATCGCGCGTCTCGCCCGACCGATCCTTGATCGCTCGCTTCGCTCCCTTTCACGCGTCATCGCCCTGATCCAGGCGGACGCTCACTTGGGAGCGGCTTTTGCCCGGCTATACCACCCGACAACTCTCCCTGACCGTAGGCGGCGACGCCTGGGGCTTGCGAGTGTTGAGCGATCTGCAGCAGTTCAGCGATCCCGACGGCCACGGCGAGCGCCTCGGCATTTCCGCCGCGCAATGGAGCCTGTTCGGGCAGGTCTGGCCGGCCGGGCAATTGCTGGCGCAGGCCATGCACCGTTTCGCCATCCATGGCGAACGCATCCTCGAACTCGGCTGCGGCATCGGCCTGGCCAGCCTGGTGTTGCAGCGGCGCGGGGCGAACGTCGTCGCCAGCGACGTGCACCCCCTCACCGAACCCTTCCTGGCCTACAACGCCGCGTTGAATCAATTGCCGGCGGTGCATTATCGGCAACTGCGTTGGGATACGCCGCTGCCGACGCTTGGGCGCTTCGACCTGATCATCGCCAGCGACGTGTTGTATGAGCGCGACCAGGCCGAGCTGATCGGCGAAGTCATTGCCCGCCACGCGTTCGAGAACTCGCAGGTACTGATCACCGACCCCGGCCGTGGCAACAGCGCGCGTTTCACCCGCCTGATGCTGGCGCAAGGCTACTCGGTGGAAGAGCGGCGCTGCCCGATGAACGACACGGATCTGCCCCCGCATCGCGGGCGCTTGTTGCATTACTCCCGGGGTGTTTGTGCACGTTGAGTTACCGCGGCAGTGGCTGGCCCGTCTTCGGACTTAGACGCCGCAGTCGCCGTCTACCCTCGAGAGCGCCGAGAAGCGGGCCTCGCCTTCTTCATTGTTGGCTAAATACCAGGCTGAACTCCGCCCGGGCCTGAACGATCGGCCTTAAGCGGCAAGATCAAACGTGATGGATATCTCGGGTGTTGGCTTGCGATATTTCTAGAATGAGAAGCCGAATTTTAGCGGCTCGTCAAACAGTCTCGTCGCTATCGGTGCCGTGCAAACGAGCGCGAAAAAAGCGTCTTTTAACTTCAGCGAAGTTTTTCGGTGTCTTCTCAAGGAGGAAAACGCATGGTTCGTTTAGCTATTCTGGCTCTGGTTCTGCTCCCTTCGTTGTCTGCTGCGCAGGTCGTCGATGAGCGAGAGGTCAGCGCGCCGACGACGGAGACGTTGGTGGAGCGGGTCTCTTACTGGCCAGGCTCGAAGGGCGGTAAGGTGTTGGTCAAACAGGTATTCATCAAGAATCCGGATGGATCGTTAATCTATCGCTACAACCGTCAGCCAGTCGAGACACAACAGTTTCACCGGGCGTACTGTCGAGCGCGAGGCGCGGAACCTTCGCGTGGCGATGGGATCCTGCGCGGGCCAGACGCGATCGGTGGCTTGTCCTGCAGTGCGACCGATCCGGGCAATGGCCAATCCGGAGTGGTCGTAGGTAGTAAGACCGAGCCAATGGCGCAGTCGGAACGGCGCTCTTCGCAAGGCGATCTGCTTCGCGCCGCCGAGTACGTGATTACGGTTGCGCCGGACGGGTTATATGTTCCCGCAAACCAGAATTTCCAACTGGAAGGCGATGTTCTGTATAGCTCGGCAAGAGCTGGACAGATTAGCTCCACGATCTTAGTCGATAGCCGTTGTTCCTACGAACAGTCGGATCCTGTTGCCGCCAACGCAGCGGGTCGGATCGAGGTTTCGGTAACGTGCATCGTTTATGAGAAGCGTAAGGTTCCAACCCGGATCAATGCTTGCATTCCCTACGGATGTTCGAGCGACGAAGGAAGCGTGACTACGTACTGAGAGAGGGCTTGTCGCAACATGCCGGCCGTAACCGCGATCGATTTTAACTTGGCCAGCTACGATGTGAGATAGGCAGAAGCTCTTTATCCGGCAAGAAGGGGTATGGAGTTTTCGCCTCAACCCGGCGATGGGCTCGGACTTAAGTGCCTGTAGCCTCAGTCCAGTCGGTGGCGCTACATCAATAGGTCGACTTGGCTGGATTGCGAGCCCTAACGATTCACCGCCGGTCCGTTCACCCCGACATAACCGTTCGCGCAGCCGGTCGTGCAGGTCGTCGCCAGCATGTTGTAGACGATGCGGCCGGCGTTGGTCTTGGAGCGGAAGTGGCCGACGCCGTTGCTGGTGTCGCCGCCGCCGGCGTTGTAGGGGCTGCCGTCGCTCCAGTCCCAATCGTAGGCATAGGCGGTGCTGCCCACGCCGATGTCCACCTGCGCCTTGACGTTGCTGGCGGCATTGAACAAGGCGCCGCTGCTGCAGCCGGCCGAGTAGCTGGTGGTGAAGCATTGCACCTGGTCGTGCAGGCCGGCGGTGATGGTGTAGAAGGCGATGCCGCTGTACATCGCGGGCATGGCGCGCAGGCTGTTGCTGCCGCTGCCGGTCCAGCGGTTATAGCCGTAGTAGGCGACGCCACTGCTCGGGTACAGGCCGAAGGTGTAGTAGTCGTACGGAAAAACGTAGGCCTCGGCGTTGCAGGTCGGCGCGTACGGCGATTGGTAGCCGGTGCTCAGGCAGGTCTGCAAGCCGCGCAATCCGCCGCCGATGTTGATGAAGCGGCGCACGTTGGCCTGATAGCCGTAGTAGCGCAGCATCGCCAAGGACATCGACGAGCCCAGGGAATGAGTGACGATGTCGACCTGGCTGCGGCCGGTGTAGGTCTTGACCTTGTCGATGAAGGTCTTGAGGATCTGGTACTTCGCCGGCTGGTGATAGTTGTACTGCGGCGAGCCGCGCTCGTCGGCATCGAGATAGGTCACGCCGAACAGCTCGCAGTCGTTGTAGCCGCGCGCCTTGAGCTCGTCGTACATCGAATGGGCCGGCGTGGCGTAGCCGGTCACTGCGGCCGGCGGCATGTCGAAGCTCAGTGCGCTGTCGCCGTTGCCGGAAACGAACACCACCGGTGTGCGCGTGGCGATGCAGTCGCCGCCGCCGAAGCCGCCGCTGCCCACGCCGGGGCTGAATCCTCCCGCGTATTGCGATGCCGTGCCCAGACAGGTGTAGCCGTTGTTGTTGCCGCACTCCAACGCAAGCGCGCTGGAGGGGGCGAGCAGAGAAGCCGCGGCCAGCGTCGGCAGCAAGGCCGACAAGGCCATGCTCGAAGCGCGGGTGGAATCGTAACCGTCATCGGATGGACCGAGGCAAACCCACTTCAGTGCAGTGCGGAGCATGAGTGCATCCCTCCCCAGGGTGTCGGCTCGACGGCGACGAGCGCCGGATCGGGCCGATGCTGGACCTGCGCGGTGGGCTTGGGTATTGCACCAAAGGGCAAAGGGGGCGGGCACGCCGGGCGAACCGGCACGAGCGCATCGCCCCGGCGGCCATGCCCGCTCCAGCGCGAGCTGGCGCGATAAAGCACAAAGCCCGCATCAAGCGGGCTTTGTGCTGCGTACCGAGGGTGGGATTCGAGCGATCGACGCCGCGATCGAACTCAGTCGTCGTTGCGTTTGCGGTCTTTATCGTCGTCGCGCGTGGTCCGGCTTTCGGCGTGGACCTTGGCGGCCGTCGATTGCTCCGCGCCGAACGAGTTGCGGGTATCGACGTCGGCGTCTTGCTGCAGTTTGGCGCGGGCTGCGGTGTCCTGGCCGAACGTGGACTGGGTCTGGTTCGTGGTGCGCACGCGGGTATCGGCCTTGACCTTGGCATCGATGCGCCGATCCTGGATTCGCGTATCGCGAACGTCGCGGTCGTGTTCGACCCGGGCATCGATGGATTGCTGGGCACCGAAACCGGTGCGGGTTTCGTGGTCGGCGTTGCGCAGTTCCTGCGCGCGCTGGCTGGTGTCGCGGCCGAAGCTGCCATGGTCCATGGATTGCACCGGCGAAGTGGCGCGATTCAAAGTCTGGCCTACGCCTGCCGGCGGGCCGCCGCCACCGCCGCGTCCCTGCGCGAGCACCGCCGGTGCGGCCAGGCAAGCGGCGACGCCAAGGATCAGAAGGGCTTTATGACTCATGGTTCTCTCCTACGAAAACGGTCGCAGTTCACGACGGTCAAACCGTAGTCCCGCTCGTCTGCACCGCTACTGAACTCGCCGGATTCAGGATGTTCGACATTGCGTTAAGCGTCGACGGCGAGGTTGCGGCGTTCGATTCGAAAGGCCGATGCCGGATGAGCGCAGCGACATCGCATCGCTACGCTCATCCCTTGGGCCTATTCAGCGTGGACGCATCGGGCCCTTCATTGCGTCACCGATGCGATCTTCGACCTTCGCAACGGTCGGCTTGGAACGGTTGGTTCAGAACTGCAGGCTCCACAGATCGACCTTGCCCACGTCGGCGCGGGCATTGTCGTTGACCAGCAGCTTCCAGGTGCCGTTGGCCGCTTCGCTGGAGGCGTTCACGGTGTAGGTCTTGATGATGTTGTCGGCGCTGCCGCCGCTGCGGTTGTGCAGGGTGTAGCGCGTGCCGTCCGGCGCCACCAGGTCGACGCGCAGGTCGCCGATGAAGGTGTGCTTGATGTCGACCGCCACCTTCAGCGTGGCCGGTGCATTGCCGGAGACGCCGCTGACGACGATCGGGCTTTCCACACTGCGCAGGTCGAGGATCGGATAGTCGCCGGCGTTCTCGAAGAAAGTTTTGCCGCTGACCGCGACCTGCTTGCTGACGCTGTGGCTGGCGCCGTCGTTGTCGGTCACCGTCAGGGTGACGGTGTAGGTGCCGCTGGCGGGATAGGTATGTTCGGGATGCATCTCGGTGGACTGACTGCCGTCGCCGAAGTCCCACAGATGCGAGGCGATGGCGCCGTCGCGGTCGGTCGAGGTATCGGTGAAGACGACCTTGAGCTCGGTGGCGGCCAAAGTGAAGTCGGCGACCGGCGGGTACAGCACCTTCAGTTCGTCGGCGCCGATGTCGACCGAATGCACGCCATCGCCATTGCCGTCGATGACACGCTTTTCGCCGTCGATGTCGGTCTCGGGCAGAAAATCGGCGGTGGCGCCGGCATCCACCGCGGGCGAACCGGCGGTGATGTGGTAGTTGCCGGCGGCGGGAGCGACGAACAACGGGTCCGCGGACAGGTTGCCGTTGATCCCGGTCTGGTCGGTCACGCCGACGTAGTTGCTGGTGTTGTTGAAGACGAGGTTGTTCTTGAACAGCGGGTTGTTCGCCGCCGAGCCGTTGGTGATCTCGAAACCGACCGCGTTGCCGGCCAGGATGTTGTTCTGGTAAAGGTGCAGGGTCGAGTTGACCTGGGCGCTGACCTTGATGCCGGTGCGGTTGCCGACGATGGTGTTGTTGGATACCTGCGGGCTGTTGCCGCTCGGCAGGGTGATGGTGATCGCGCGGCAGGGGTTGTCGACGATCAGGTTGTTGACGATGTCGGGCGATGAGCCGTTGACGAAGGTGATCACGCCGGACAGATGCTGGCTGTCGCAACTGTTGTTGCGGAAGATGTTGCGCTCGATCAGCGCCGAGGAACCGTTGCCGCCGATGGCCGCACCGTAACCGCCCGCGGTCTGGGTGTTGGTGTCGAAGATGTTGCCGACGATGCTCGGAGAAGCGGCCAGGATGTCGATGCCCGCACCGAAGCTGGCGCGGCCGTTCTTGATGGTGAAGCCTTCCAAGCGCGCGGCCGGGCCTTCGCCGCTGTCGAACACCAACACGTTGCCGCTGTTGCCGCCGTCGATGACGGTCGCCGCCGGGCCGCCCTCGCTGATCACGGTGATGGCTTTACCGTCGTAATTGAGGCGTTCGGGATAGCTGCCCGGCGATACCAGCACGGTGTCGCCGGCGACGGCGGCGTTGATCGCGGCCTGGATGGTCGGGTAATCCGCCGGGACCCGCAGGGTGGTCTGCGCGGCGGCGGGCAGTGCCAGCGCCAGCGCCAGCGATGCGAGGGCGGTCTTTTTCGATTGCGTATGCTTCATACCTGCTCCTTGGTGTGATGATCGGGATGCTTGCGATGACGCGCCGTGCCCCGATTGTGCGAGCGGACGCGCCCGAGGCCGCTGTGCGGCTGCGGACGTTCGTTTCGGCACGATCGAGAGACCCGGGGCGACAGGACATGGCCGGCGAGCGAACCGCTTCGGTCCGGGGGCATGTCCTCATGCACTGTAAGGCAGGGGTGTCGCAGGGGATGAGCCGATGGGTAGGCGCTCGTGACCGATTCCATCGTCGCTTCCGTGATGGCGGCGCGGTCGTCGTGGTTGCGTGGTCTCGGCTTGCGCCGCTCCTACCCCCGGGGGGCGTTATTAACTTGTGACCACAAAAAAGCCGGGCCCCATCGGAGCCCGGCTTGGTTTGCGTTCGGCACTCGGTAGCGCGGGCGCTCAGTTCGTGGCGCGGCACTTGCTCAGCTTGAGGCCTTGCACGACGGTGCCGACCTGGCCTTCGTTCATGCACTCGAACACCAGGGTCGAGGATTTCTGGAACGGCTGGATTTCGTTGCCTTCGAACTTCGCCTTCAACGCTTCCTGTTCGGAGACTTCGAAGGCGGTGTCGAACATCGCGCCGTCCTCGGCGATCGCGCCGAAGTAGGTGCCGCCGGGCTCCGAGCCCATGCGCATCAGCTGCCCGGAGAAGGCCAGACGGCGCCCGTCGTACTTTTTCCCTGCGGCCTCGGGGTTCGCGGCGTACTCGGCGGCGATTTCGTTGTAGCTCAGCACGGTGGTCTGTGCATGGGCGGAAAGAGCGCAGAGCCCCAGGATGGCCATGGCCGCGAGGGCCGCCGGTCGAACATGCATATCGATCACCTCCGTATGTGGGCGGCTAGGCTCGATAAGAATGTCGATGCTGTCAAGTTTCGTGCGCCACCGACTCCGGGCACGGGGCGGTCTCGGCGACCGCATAGTAGCGAGCCAGTCGCACGTCCAGGGCCAGGGAGTCCGGGCGATAGGGACGGACCTCGCCGCAGTGTCGCACGGAGGCCAGGTCGAAGCGTTCGTACACGCTGCGATGCAATGGAGCGCCGCGGGCTTCGATGCGCGACTTGGCTTTCCAGGCGATGCGCCACCTCTGCGGGACCCAATCCGGGTAACGATCGAGCATGCGCTGGATCTCGCAATGCTGCATGCCGGCCGCGGACGGGAACAGGTGCAGGCGGCTGCGGTCGACCAGCAGCGGGTGCGGCAGTTCGGCGGTCTGTTCGAGCATCCACGACAGGGCGATGTCGGACAGCCGCGATTCGTCTTCGTCGTAGCTGCCGCCGATGTCGGAATGGCAGCCGGCGAACCAGACTTGGCGCAGCCACTCCGGTTCGCCGGGCTCGTGCGCCACGTGCTGGCCTTTCACGCCCCATTCGACGCGGGCGAAATCGGCGCGGCGTTCGTCGATGGACAGTGCATGGCGTGCGTAACGCACGCGGCGGCCGAGCAGCCGGTCGTAGAAGCCCGAGCGCCAGCCGGCGAAATGCCAGCGAAAATCGCCCGGGTTCGGAAAGTCGCGGATCGACCGGTAGTGTTGCTTGAACAGCTGGTAGACGCCGGCCAGGATCAACCCGCCGAGGTAGGGCACGATGTATCGCCCCAGATCGAATCCGTACAGGACCGCGCAAGGCAGCAGGATGGTCAGCGCGACCAGCAGCGACACCATGACGAAGCGCAGCAGGCCCTTGGCCCCGAGCGCGGCGACGGTGTCGAATACGCCGATGAAATACGGCGCCACGTTCGACTGACCCTCGATGTCGCAGCCGTACTTGAGGCGGAAGCGCCGGGCTTTCTCCTCGCGTTCGGGCTCGTATTTGCCGCGGTCCTTGCCGGCGCCATGCTCGTAGACCTGCAGCACCGCCTCGCGCGCGACCCGCATCAGGCCGCGTCCGTAGCGTGGGATCGGCTTGCCGTCCGCGCCATGGGTGGGGACGCCGCACAGATTGAGCACGCCGCCGACGCAGCGCGCGGTGTAGGCGCCGCGGCTGAAACCGAACAGATAGATGCGGTCGCCGGGCTCGTAGTGTTTCAGGATCGCCGCGTAGCATTCGACGATGTTGGTGCTGATGCCGGTGCCCATCGCCGAGCTGAAGAACTTGCGCAGGGTGCGCAGGAAACGCAGGCGGACGTGGCCGGCATCGGCGTCGGTGCCCAGGCCGGCGTCGTAGAAGGCGACTTGCTCGGCCGGGTCGATCGGGCTCTCGGGTCCGTTGCGGGTGGCCCGGTACAGCTTGTAGACGTTGCTCAGGCGCTGGTCCGGTCGCAGCCCACCGGCCTGTCCGGTGCCGTCGGCGAAGATGAGGATGTTTTTCGATCGGTCCACGGCCGACATTGCGATCTTCCCTGTAGCCCTCTGGCTATGGGTAGGCAACGTGGATCGGGGCGCAGGTCGGCCATGAACCCGCGATCGGGGCCGGCGGCTGCAACGGCAGCGCGCCGGCCCGCAAGCGCGGCGGTCACTGCTTGGCGTCGTCCCTGGCCAGCGGGCGAACGTATTGCAACAGGCTGGCCAGGACCTTGCCGGGTTCTTCCCACTGGATCATGTGCGAGGAGTGCTCGAACCACACGCCCTGTTTGTACGGCGCCTTGACCCGGGCCAGCCAGTCCGCGGTCGGTTGCGACGGCGTGGTGTAGTCGTGGCGGCCCATGAACATCACCACCGGGATCGGGAATTCGCGGACCTTGCTGAAGTCGACATCGACGAATTCCGGCAGCACGCGGCCGAGGCTGAACTCGTTGCCGCGGTTGACGGCGGCGCGGTCGCAGTCGTTGTACTCGGGCGACAGCAGCGGCGCGCGGTAGAAGTACAGCGACTCGTCGCGGTAGGCGGTCATGCCGCCGTAATACTGCGACCACTTGCGTGCGGCAATGATGCGTTCGCGGGTGATCGGCCGGTCGCCGGGGTAGGGCGCGATGGCCTGCATCTCCTTGACCGCTTCGGTATTGCCGTGGGCCTTGGCCTGCTGCATGCCGTAGTCGAAACTGATGCGCTCGTTCTCGCGGACGTTGATGGCCTGGCCGACGCCGAGGTAGGCGTAGAACAGGTCCGGACGCTTCAGCGCCGCGGTCATCGCGACGATGGTGCCCCAACTGTGCCCGGCCAGCACCACCTTGCGTTTGCCGTAGCGCTTGCGCACGTATTGGGCGATCTCGATGGCGTCGTCGGCATAGCGTTCGACCCGCAGGGTGTCGGCATAAGCCTGCGGATCGTGCGAGGCGAAGGTCTTGCCGGCGCCGCGC
The DNA here is from genome assembly GCF_001442535.1 of Lysobacter antibioticus. Taxonomy (NCBI): domain Bacteria; kingdom Pseudomonadati; phylum Pseudomonadota; class Gammaproteobacteria; order Lysobacterales; family Lysobacteraceae; genus Lysobacter; species Lysobacter antibioticus. The sequence continues at coordinate 76,845 of NZ_CP013141.1, forward strand.
TGGTCCCAGTTGACCACGGTGAAGAATTCCTCCATCGGACGCTGGAACTGCCACATCGTCGGGATCAGCGGCGAAGCCGGGCCGCCGTGGGCGAACAGCAGGATGGGGTTGGCCTTGTCCTGGCCGCGCACGTTGATCCACTGGTCGATGCCGCCGATGCGCACGGCATAGGCTTCCTGGACCCCGTTCGGGGCGACGATGCGGCTGAGGTCCTGGATCACGGCGCGGGCGCGCTCGTAATCCGAGGTGTTCTTGCATTCCTCGGCCATGGCGAGGCCGGGGGCGGACAGCAGCAGGGCGAACAGGGCAGGCAGTGTCTTCATGGGCAGTTTCCGGATCGGTGGTCGACAGGACGGCGCAGCGAGCGGATCGGTGGCGGTTCGGCCTCGCGGCGGCCCGGCCGACTTGTTACGTGCTCTCGTTGCGTGGTGCAAGTGATGCGGCGATGACGGAAATGGTTGCAGCGACGGCGGCGTCGGCGACGAGGATCGGTACCTGGAGCGTACGCGCGAGGCCGGCCTTGGTTGCCGGCTGCAGACAGACGGCGGCCTCACGGGTTCGCCGTGAGGCCGTTGGCTGGGGAATGGGCACGGAACGGCGCGGCCCTTGCTGGCGATCGCGACTGTGCAGTTACGAATCGACCGCGAACGCACCGAAGAGCACGCCGTTGCCGTTGGCGGGCAGCAAGCAGTACACGGAAACGAAACCCCAATAACTGACGCTCGTCAGTGGCGCCAACTGGTCGTACTTGGCCAAGTTGGTGGTGAAGCTGTAGGAACTGAGGAAGTCCCCGTTGTAGTTGTAGGCATAGACCGTGCAAGTGGTCGATGCGCCGTTGCTGTTGCTGCCGTCGACGTAGAAGTTCTGGGCTGGCCCGGTGACGGGATGGCGGGCGATGGGGCAAATGACGCTGCGCACGGCGGCGCTGATGTTTCTGACGCCCCAAGGCAGGTAATCGATATCCAAAGCTTCTGCGGCGTTGTAGTTCTTGCACGCGCTGCCGTGAGTGCTGATGTTCTGGGATGTGGCGGCATCGGCATGGCCGGTGGCCGCGCTGGCCAGCAGGCCCGCGCTCAACGACAGGCCGAACATGATTGCGTTGGCTTTCATGAGATCACCTCGTGTGGTCGATTGGCGAACTTCCTGTCCCCTGTCTCCCCTGTTGCCTCCCGAGCGCAAGGCGGCACCGCCGGCCCGAGTCAGTGTTTGGATGCCGCGGCGTCACTCAGTTCCGGGCCCATCAGATAGAGCACCATCCTGGACTGGCCGTCGCGGCCTTCGACGACTTGGCCAGTCATGCGCGGCAACGCGTCGGCGAACTGTTGCGCCCATAGCGGAAGTTGCTTGTGCAGCTTGCCTGAGCCGTCGTCGCCGACTTCGATCCGGCACATGCTCGAACGGCACTGGACGTCGTGCGCCGCCTCGCGCATCGCATCGGTGCGTTCGATGGCGTTCCATACGCGTGAGGTAGTGCTCGAAGCCCAGGCCGGATCGACTCGTTCGAGCTGGAAAGCGGATTGGACGCCGGCGATGTAGGCGGCGTGGCGCCGAGCGTCCTGCTCGGCATGCCTTCTCGCATCGATGGACAGAACGCCGACCGGACTGTGTTCGGCCGGTGCCTGCGGGTGGGCTGAGCGGTGCTTGAGACCGGCGACCTGAGCCTGCAATGCAGTGACCTGGTCCTGCATGCGCTCGATCCGCGCCGTATCGCTGCTCGCGGTTTGCGAGCGCGCCTGCGCCTTCGTTGCGCTCTCTTGGAAGGAAGTTGCGGATTCAAGGGCGGGCCGATGAATCGCCGCCAGGCCAACGGCGCCGAGTACGGTGCAGGCCGCCCATAGGAGTAGTGAACTCTTCATGGAACAGCATGTACCAGAATCGGAAGGCCAACGCATGTCGCTCAAAAAACGACACCGCCCAAGTTGCGGACCGCTTCGCTCCAGATCGTCGCGACCAGCTTGCGCCGCGAGGTCAGACCGGTCTTATGGTAGACGCGCTGCCACATCGTACGAACGGTGGATATCGAGCAGCCCAGCAAGGCAGCTATCTGTTTGTCCTCGGAGCCGCAAACCGCAGCCAGCAAGACCGACCGCTCCATCGGGCTCAGTTGCGCGTACTTGCCCCGGGCGGCCTCATGGAGCAGGTCGCTTTGAACGAGGAGACCGATGCGTGCGGTAGCCGACCACATCCGATGTCTGAAGAGTCTGCCGGAGACATCTATCCAACGCATGCGTTCGCACGGACAGGACAGGCCGATTCGTGGAGACGGGGCGGAGACTTATATTTGTGATAACGGTCTCCGGCCCGGCCGTGATTCGGAAGTCAGCGAATCGGTTAGGGAACATAACTGCATGTGACGTTCACCGCACTTTGGGCGGCGGAGAACTGCATGTCGTTCGGGGTGGCGGTGCGGCTGGTCCAGGAGTCGCTCTGGTAGTCGTAGATGGCATCGAGATACACGGCATCGTCGACGCCGAACTTGATCACGGCGTTGGCGCTGAGCGTGATCGTGAAGCTCTTTCGTGCCTGGCCCACCGTATAGCTTTGATTGATGATGCCTTCGGAATAGACGGTCCACTCCTGGTCGGCTCTGGTGTCGTTGTAGAGAAAAAGGGTTTTGTTTCTGGCCATCGGGCGCTCCACTCGGCGATCGCGGAAAAGCAGGGCGCGCTGCAAGGCTTATCACCATGCAGCCGCGCTTGGCCGGACAGGCGGCCAAGCGCCTCGTCCGTTGCCTGTTGGAACGTGGGCCGGGCAGGTGCGTGAACCCGCCGTAGAGCGGCCGCGCGGTGCGCTTGCGTCGCGATGACGCATCCGCCGGCGGCCGATCAGTAGTCTTTCAGTTCGCCGAGCGGGATGCGCTGGATATGCGTGCGCGGTTCGACACCGCTGTCGCGGTAAGCGTCGGCGGCGCTTTCGTAAGTCACCCAGACTTCGTTGTCGATGACGTTGATGCCTTCGGCGTAATGGTCGAGGCGGTAGACGGTCTGCGCATCCTTCGCCGCTTCGAGCTGGAAGTTCTCGCCGTTGCCGGTGAACTGCTGGAAGATCAGTTCGCGCGGCGAGTCGTCCTGGCCGCCGAGGGACGTGCTGAAGAGCAGGCCGCGGTCGGTCGCCGTTACGCCCTGGGCGTAGTAGGGCGTCTCGATCGGGTCGCTGGGGTTGACGAATTCGCCCTTGGCGCCGATGTCGAAACGCACCAGACTGGGTTTGCCGTCGAAATCCTGTTTGGCCTGGTCCGAGCCGTAGCCCTTGGGGTCGACCGCGAACTGGCCGACATAGGCCTTGCCGTCTTTGACGGTCAGGTAGCTGGCATTGCTGCCCTCCGGCATCCGGTTGATCCACACCGGCTCGACCGAGCCGCCGTTCTGGGCCGCGTCGATGTCTTCGCGCCGATACACGTAGACCGATTGCGTGTCGGCCAGGTACACGAACTTGCCGTCGGTGGCCACGCCACCGCCTTTGTCCGGCGCGATCGCGCACAGGTTCTCGGCGCTGCCGCCGTCGAGCTTGACGTTTTTGACTTCCGCGCCGCCGTCCTTGTTCTGGATCGACAACAGCACGCCGTCGTTTTGGTTGTAGTAGCTCGTCAGGACCTGCTGACGCTGGGCATCGTAGCCCTGACCCTGCGGGATGAACTCGCCGACGTGGATCAGCTCCGGACCGTCGGGCAGGGTGGGGCGGGCGGACTCTTGGGCGGGAACAGACGTCTGGGGAATCCAGGCGCTGCCGCTGCTGCCGGAGACATGCATGGGAAGGCTCCTCTTGCCCACGGGGCACTGCCGATGCGGGCACTTTAGGCCGTGCCCGCCGCAGGCACAGCTAGGGTTGCCCCTATCGAAACGCCATCTTCACCGCGGTTTCTTGATACCGGTCGTAAAACACGCAAGGATTCAGGCCCGATCCGCCGGTTCAGGGGCGGACACGACAACATGACGACGGGAGAGGCGAACATGGAAACGCAGGAACTGCATCGCGGCCGTTTGATCGATCACATCCAGTTGGTGGTGCGCGATATCGAGGCGAGCCGGAAGTTCTACACCGCGGTCTTCGCCGCCTTGAAGGTGCCGATAGCCGGCAGCGGCGACGATCATTTCTGGGCCGACGAGTTGTTCGTGTCGACCGCCGACAGCCCCGCCGCCCAGGGCAGCCTGACCGGGCGCCATCACCTCGCGTTCCAGGCGCAGGACTGGGCGATGGTCGACGCCTTCCACCGCGCCGCGATGACCAACGGCGGCAAGGACAACGGCGCGCCCGGCGGTCGCGACTATCACCCCGGCTACTACGCCGCGTTCGTGCTGGACCCCGACGGCAACAACATCGAGGCGGTGTATCACGGCGAAGCCGAGCGCAGCGCGCCGTCGGTGAAGATCACCTTCTGAAGCGCGCAACCCGGCCGGCAGCGCACACGGCGGGGTTTGCGGCGATGGCGCGGGCATCGCGTCATCGCCGCATTCAAGCCGAACCGGTTTCCTCTGCGGAAAACCCGGGCGAGCCCTCGCGATGAATACGCGCTCATGCACTGCGGCGCACGCGGCTCGATGAAGTTTCCAGCAGGGCAAATCATGCATCGTGAATGCGGGGCAACGTGCTTCATACGCAGCGCATGCGCCGTCGATTCTCGGGCGATGAAAGTTCGATACGCGACTGACATCGAATATATCTGTAGCGACTCGCTGCCATATGACGATTCGAAATGAAGGAAGTGCAGGGCCAGTCTCACCGCAAGTGAGCAACCACGCTGCGATCGCACGACAGCGCTGTTGACGGACCCTAGAGTCGGGGCATCGCATCACTCAGGGTGGCCGATGCGAACGAGAAAGCACATTGCACTCGATGCCGGATCCGTCGTTGCGGACAGGGCATGCACGCCACCCCTCATTCGACGAGAGCGATGCGATGAAGGCGATTTCGAAAGCACGATTGGGATTGTTGGCCTGCTGTATCGCAGCGGCCATCGGCGGCACGGCGACGGCCGGCGGGCGCGATGCGAACGCCGCTGCCGGGTTGAGCGGCCAGGACTTGGTGTATTCCTACGACGAGATGTTCGACTTCGACACCGCGGCCTATCTGGCCAAGCATGCGCCGCATCTGGTGCGTCACAGCGAGTCGATTTCGCACTGGGCCGGTTACAGCAGCATCAGCCCGAAGGTGTTGATCGCGTTGATGGAGCAGCAGAGCGGCGTGGTCTCGCGTCAGCGCGCGAGCGCCGATGCGATGCGTCGTCCGTTCGGCAAACTGTCGGCGGCGAAGGATTTCAATAGCCAGACCCGCGAGGTCGCCACGGCCTTGCGCCAGGCGCTGTACGAGCAGGAAGACGCATCGCTGGCGCCGCAGGGCCGCGTGCCGTTGGCGCGCAGCAATCCCCTGCAGGCCCTGTACTTGCAGGCTGGCGAGAGCCAGGCCAGTGCCGCGCTGCGAGGCGACGGCGAATTCCAGCAGGTTTACGGGCGCCTGTTCAACGAGCCGCGCAAGGCGGCGCCGGCGTCGGCGCGTTTCGCCGACACCAGCGACGTCAACGCCCTGGCCGGGCCGGCCAACGGCTTCCTGCAGTTCCCGTATCCGCGCGGCGCGTCCTGGCACGTCGGCGGCGCGCACACCAACACCGGCTCGGGCAATTACCCGATGTCGTCGCTGGACATGTCGCGCGGCGGCGGCTGGGGCAGCAACCAGAGCGGGAACTGGGTGTCGGCCTCGGCCGGCGGCTCGTTCAAGCGCCACTCCTCGTGCTTCGCCGAAGTGGTGCACAGCGGCGGTTGGTCGACGACCTACTACCACATGATGAACCTGCAGTACGGCACCGGCGCGAGCGTCGCCGCCAACAGCCGTATCGGCAATCCGGCCAACACCCGCGCCCAGGCGCTGTGCAACGGCGGCGCCTCGACCGGCCCGCACGAGCATTGGTCGCTGAAGTACAACGGCAGCCACTACCACCTCAACGGCGTCTACCTGTCGGGTTACCAGATCACCGCGTTGGGCAGCAGCTACGACACCAATTGCAGCCGCTTCTATCTGAGCAAGAACGGCTCGCGTTATTGCTCGGGTTATTTCACCAACCCCTGAGCGAAGCAGTGGGTCCGGCGGCCTCGTCGCAGTCGCGAACGAGCCCGCCGGGTGGATTCGCGCGTCCGCCCGAAGCCGTCGCGGCTTCGGGCGGATTCGTATGCGGCGCCGTGCTCGACGAAGAGCGCCGAGGTTTCAGCGCTTCTTGGCCGCTGCGGATCTGACCGTCATCGCCGGCTTGGTCTTGCCGGCGTTGCCGCGGTTCAGGCATTGCCAGGTGATGCGGCCGACTTCCTCGCCTTCGAACAACTGGCGGATGGCGATGCTGGCGCCCTGCATTTGCTCGGGTTTGGCGCCGCGCAACAGGAAACGCGCCGGCAGGCGCGCGCCGCGCGGCAGCGACAGGCCGCACAGGGGCAGGCGCGGCAAACCCGGCAGGGCGATGGTGGCGCGGTCGCCCTTGCGCGGCACATCGACCTTCCACGGCGCCCCGGTGCCGATGCGTCGGGCGAGGTCGCGCGGCAGTTCCAGGTGCACCGTGACGCCCTTGGGCAAGCGCCGCACGATCTCGAAATCGAAAGCGCGAGCGCGATCGGGCGTGCCGGTGATCAAGAACGGCAACGACAGCCAAGCCTGCGGGTCCGGCGGCGGGTCGACCACGTTGAAATTGCGCCAGGTGATGTTGTTGTGGGCGCGGATGTAATCGCGGAAAGCATCCCAATCGAAGTTGGGCGGGCCCGGCGGCAGCGGCGGCGCCGCATCGGCAGGATGGTCGAGGCTGGCGACGAAGCAGTAATGGCCGGGCGCGGGGATGTCGGCCTGCGGCCAGGTGATGGCATCGGCGACCACCAAGGTGTCGCCCATCGGCACGTCGACCGGCGCCGAGGTGCCGATCAGGTTCCATAGGTCGGGTGTCAGCAAGGTCGCGACCGGGCTCCAGTACACCGTCGCGCGAACGTCGTCGGCATCGGCGGCGCCGCGGTTGCGCATGCGCACGTAGAGGAAATTGTCCTGCCCGGTTTCGGCCTCGTGGCCGAGGGTGTTGCTGTTCTCGGTGCCGCTGCCTTCGCCGAAGGCGGCATCGGGGTTGGCCACCGCGGTGGCGCGCAGGATCACGTCGGGGCTGGAACTGATGGCGCCGGTGGACGGCACCGCGCCGTTGTCGCCGACGGCGTCGCGCAGGTAAACGTCGGGCACCAGGCCCAGGGTGTCCTCGATGATCGCGCGCAAATCCGGCATTACGCCGATGGCGCCGGCCACGCCGCCGCCTTGCGGGGTATTGATCGCCGGGTCGGACAACAGGCTGCGCATCTGCCCAGGCGACAAACGCGTGCCAGTCGCCGCGGCGTACATGCCCTGGGTAACGAGCGCGGCGCCGGTGACGATCGGCGAGGCCGAACTGGTGCCGTTGAAACCGGCGGTGTAGGTGCGGTTGTCGTCGCCGCCCCCGTTATCGAGGTCGCCGTAAGCGCAGGTGGTGACGTTCTCGCCCCAGGCATAGCAGTCCACGCGCGAACCGAAGCTGGAGAAACCGGCGCGGTTGTGCGGTAGCGGCGACAACGCCGCGCCGACCACGATCGCGCCGGAATCGCGGAAATCGGCGCTGGCGCGGTTGAACACTTGGAAACCGCCGCCGTCGGTGTAAGCGTCGAGGTCGTTGCTGCCGTTGCCGGCGGCTTCGACCACGATCACGCCCAGGGCGCTGGCCAGGCGGATCGCATCGAAGTCGGCGTTATCGACCTCGGTCAGGATGGCGCCGCCGCGCTGCACTTCCAACAACAGCACGTCGCCAACCGCCATCGTCGGCAACGCCGCGACGATCGCATCGGCCACGTGCAGCGGGGTGTCGGTGCCGGCATCGTAGTGCGAGGTCACCCGCACCGAGGCCACGTCGGGGGCGATGCCGACCACGCCGAGGGTGTTGTCGATGCCGGCGATTTCGCCGAGCACGGCGGTGCCGTGATTGCCCTTGTAGGTGCCCACGCCATCGCGGTTGTCGCCGAAGATCAGGCTGGGCGCGTGCCCGACCAGGTCTTCGTGGCTGAGGAACCAGCCTTGTTCGAGGTCGACCACGCCGATGCCGGCGCCGGTGCCGTTGGCCTGGGTCCAGGCCCAGCGCGCGTCGATGCCGGTCGGTGCGGCGTCCAGGTAATCCTGGCCGGTGCAATAAGGGTCGTCGGCGTCGTTGACCGGATCGGTCACTTCGAGTTCGCGGTAAGCGTCTGCGATTTCGGCGAGTCGGCGCAGGCGTGCGACCAGGGCTTCGGCGTCGTCGGGACGATGGCGCAGGTCCAGGCGCCAGTAACCGGTCAGGCTGCGCAACGGCGGAAACGGCGACTGCGCGGCGCGGCGCTCCATTTCGATCAGGCGCTTCGGATCGACGCTGCGGATCACCGGGCGGGTGGATTCGACCGTCGCTTCTTCCAGCAATTTGGCCAGCGCCACCAGCTTGTGTTTGCGCGCGAGGCTGCGCAGGTCCTTGTCGGAGCCCGGCGCAATGCGATCGGACAAACGCACGATGACGAAGCCGCTGTAGCGCGGCGTCGGCGAAGCGGTAGGCGGATGTTGCGGCGGGCGCGTCGGACCGGCCGCGCAGTTCAGCGCGGACGTGCAGTGTCTGGATTTCATCGGACCTCTCCTGGTGGCGGCCGCAGTCCTGCGCGCTGGCTGGCGATGACGCATGCGGACGTCCGTGTTTCTGCGGCCGTTGAAACAGGGCGAGCCGAGCAGTCCAGTAAGGCCGGCCGTCCCTCGCGGCCGCCGCCGAAGAGACGCTGCGCGCGCGGCTCCTCACCGGAAGCGAACGCCAAGTCTCGAAGCGGGCGGCCACATCGGGCCGGTCCTGCGGCCGGCTTCGATCGGCATTCGTCGAGGCGGCAGCGTCGCATTCGCGCTTGCGAGGGTGGCATTGCGGATAAGACAAAGGCGGCCGTAGCCGCCTTTGCGCAGTGCCGACGCGGATCAGTCCGCGGCCCTGTTTCCCGTCACGGCGGCAGCTTGGTGCCCTGGTCGGCGATCGCCAGCCACTTGCGGCCGTCGTGGCTGTAGGTGACGCCGGTCAGGGCTTTCTGGCGATAACCGATACGCGGGATCTCGTAGACGGTTTCGTACAGGATGTAGGCCGAGTTGCAGCCGTCGACCACGCGGTAGCGTTCGGTCCAGGTCCATTTGGCTTCGCGGTTGGTGAAGTGGCCGGCGAGCGCGGTCATGATCGCATCGATGCCGATGCGCACGCCGCCGCTGTCGAACACGGTGATGGCGCGTTCGTCGTGGATGGCGCGGAAGGTTTCGGCATCGTAGTCGCGGAAGGATTCCATGTCCGTGCGCTGGGCCACGTCGAACTGGCGGGCGCAGATGCGGGTGAGGATGTCGCCGACCCAGCCGGACGCGGTGGGTTGCGCCGCGCTGCTTGCGGCTGCTTCGCTAGCAGGAGCGGCTGCGAACGCGGTGGTGGCGGTGGACAGAGCGAGCATGGACACGGCGATCAGCGCCGACGTGCGGGCAGAGCGGGGAGTGCGGTGGGTCATCGTCTTGTCTCGGTGGTTGGGACGATGGCGACCTTAGGTGCGCCAGCGGTTCCGATGGAGGCCCAATCGGTTGACGAGCGATGGAGCCAATTTGCGCATCACAAGCACGATGGTGAGCGATTCGTCCGCGCCGGCGCTTGTCGTTGCCATCGTTGAAACACACGACGAATCGATGCCCGCCGGCTCGCCGGTCATAGCGAACTTCCTGCGCTTGCGTAGCCCCTCGGTTGTTCCGTTTCTGTGCTTTCGACAAGGTGGAGTGACCGGAGTCGGCCTGCTTCCTCGTTGAATGAATCGGCGGGTGCCGCCCGGCTACGGCATCTTCATCGATGCCGTCGGGCCCATGCCGGACGCGGCGACGCCGCTCAGAGGATTCGACCCGCGAGCGTTACCCGCGAGCGTTCGTGTCCGGCGTCGAGCGAGATCGATACTCAGCCAGGGGGCGGGATGAACACGCAAGTCGAGGAGCGTTCGCGGACGCTGGTGATACTGCTGCACGCCTATATGCACACCGCAGCCAGGCTGGAGTCGCTGCAAGCCCTGGTGCGCGGCACCTGGCCGGATGCGGAAATCTATTGCCCGGAGCTGCCGGCATCGCGCTTGTCGATGGCGGATCCGAACGAGATCGTCGCAGGCTTGTTGACTCAGGTCGATCGCAGATACGCCCAGGCGCAGGCCCAGGCCACGCCCTACGGCAACATCGTGCTGGTCGGACACAGCCTGGGCGCGCTGCTGGCGCGGAAGCTCTACGTGGTGGCCTGCGGCGAAGTCGAGGGCGCTCCGTTCGAAGCCGCGTTCAAGCCGGCATCCGCCGACGAAGCGGCACTCGTTCCCGCGCGGCCCTGGGCCGGCTGCGTTTCGCGGATCGTGCTGCTGGCCGGCATGAACCGCGGTTGGCGCGTGTCGCATCACCTCAGCCTCGCTAACGCGCCGGTGTGGAGCCTGGGCAGCTTGCTGTGCCATGTCATCCATGGCTTCAGCCGACGTTGGCCCCTGGTCTTCACCTTTCGCCGCGGCGCCGAATTCATCACTCAGTTGCGCATCCAGTGGTTGCTGATGCGCCGCCGCGCCAGCCGTACCGGTCCATCGATGCAGAGCGATGCGAGTGCCCCGTCCACTCCGGGCAGCGCCTTGACGATCCAGTTGCTGGGTTCGCGCGACGACATGGTTGCGCCCGAAGACAACGTCGATCTGGTTTCGGGAGGCGATTTCGTCTACCTCGACGTGCCTCATTCCGGGCATGCCGACATCATCGACATGGCCGATCCGATCGTCGGTGCAGGCCGCACCCGCGCCTTCGTGCTGGCCTTGCAAGCCGACAGTGCGCAACTGCAGCGCGAAGCCGTGGTGCCGTCCGACGAGCGTTTCGCCGCGCCCGACGAGAGCATCGAGCGCGTGGTCTTCGTCATGCACGGCATCCGCGACGTCGGCTACTGGACCCACAAGATCGCGCGCCGCATCAAGCAACGCGCCGGCGACCGCCTGGCCACCTGGGCCACCGAGACCTCCAGTTACGGTTATTTCCCGATGCTGCCGTTCCTGTTCCCGTGGTATCGGCGGCAGAAAGTGGAATGGCTGATGGACCAGTACACCGAAGCCCTGGCGCGCTATCCGAACGCGAGCTTCTCCTACGTCGGGCACAGCAACGGCACCTATCTACTGGCCCGAGCGCTGGAGCTGTATCCCTGCTGCCGCTTCGATCGCGTCGTGTTCGCCGGCAGCGTGGTGCGCCGCAGTTACGACTGGCGGCGCTTCCTCGACGGTAAGCGGCCGAGGGTGCGGGGCGTGCTCAACTTCGTCGCCACCGGCGACTGGGTGGTGGCGTTCTTCCCGAAATTCTTCCAGTTCTTCAGGCTGCAGGATCTCGGCAGCGCCGGACACGACGGCTTCCTCCTGTCGCAGCCGGAGGCCGGCGTCAGTCAGGTGACTTACGTCAAGGGCGGCCACGGTGCGGCGATCGTGGAGCCGGTGTGGAACGTGATCGCCGGCTTCGTCGTCGACGGCCGCGTCGACATGGACGAGATCCAGCCGGTGCCGAGGCGGCAGGATGTGTGGGTCAAGGCGCTGGGTCTGTTTCCGCCGCTGGTGTGGCTGGCGTTGATCGCGGCGGCGTATTTTCTCTGGCAGGGCATTGCGGCGGCGATCTGCCTGCTCGGCATGGCGCCGGCTACGCAGGCCTTCGTCACCGGCTTCTCGTTCGCGCTGTATCTGTTGTTGCTGTGGTTGGTGGTGACGCGGGTCTAGGCCCCGCGCGACCGCGCATGGCTGCGATCGAGCGTGCTTGCCCAATCGGGCGACTGTCGCGCCGGAGGATGCGTCCGCGCCGCTCGAGCGCCCGTCGAGTTACCATGCACGGCGGCCGCTGGCTGGTTTCCTTCCGCGGCTCCCTAGGGCTCGCGCATCGTCCACTCGCACCGATCCCGTCCCGCTGAATACCCCGGCGGCACGGCGTCGTGTCGGTTACGGGGATCCCGACCGGCCGCGCAAGCATCGTTCCGGTCCTCTACGGGCGGCGCTTAGGCGCCGCTGCGCATCGGACGCATCTCACATCAGCAAAAGGACATTGTCTTGAAGAAACTCAATCGCCTCGTTTCGATCTGTCTGTTGGCCTTCCTCGCTGCCGCCTGCAGCAGCGGCGGGCGCAGCACCATGACCGCCGAGGAATATCTGGAGCAGAACGTCTCGGTGTGGAACGCCGCCAGCACGCCCGCGGTTCGCTGGCTCGGCGGCGACCGCGCCGAGGAGTTCAGCAAGGTGCTGCAGACGCGCAAGGGCATGAGCCGCTATCAGCCGCAGTTCGCCGGCCTGCGCCGCGAGCTGGCCGCCAATACCGCGGTGACCCAGGCGTTTCCGCCGCCGGCGGATGCCGCCGCGTTGCATGAGGATATGCTCGCCTACCTCAAGAGCGTCGACGCGGCGTTCGCCAAGTTGGAAGAAATGGGCAAGCTGCCGGACGGTTACAGCGATCAGCAGTTCGGCTCGCTCAGCACCGACATGGAGCGCCTGATCGGCGAGGTGGATACCAAGGCCATCGCCTGGAACGCGGCGCAGAAGGCCTACGCCAAGCAGCACGGCGTCAGCTTGCGCGAAACCGGCGGCTGATCGCTGCGGCCTTGCATTCGAGCTGCATCGTAATGAAGAAAGCCCGCCGGATGGCGGGCTTTCCTTTTAAGCGCTGTGGCAGGGTTTGGAGCACCAGTAACAGCCGTTGCTCTGGGCGAAGTATCGCTTGGCCGCGACCACCGCCGATTGGCAATGCAGATAGTACCCAAGGTCCTGTTTGTTGAACGGCACGAACGGGCAGTCGGAGCGGTGCACCTCGTGGTTTCCGTTCGGCTGTGCGTTGCGATTCACGTAGTACACGTACATGGCGGCCCCTGCGATCCAATGGCATTCCCGAATGCCTGGATACGTCATCGGCATCGCAATACCTGCGACGATGAGCCCTCGGACCACCGGGCGTGATGCAGGCCCGGGACCGGAAGCGTACAGCAGTGCGCCGCCATTCTTGCTTCACACCCTTGCGGCGAGCCCCGCCAGGGCCGGCCGCTTATGCCCTGCCTGGGTTACGGATTGGCGATCGGCGTGGTGGTGTCGGCGCTCAAACGCCATTGACCGCGCACCCGCGCCCAGTTGGCGACATCGATCGCATGCAGGGTGATGCCGGCCGACGGAATGGTGAATTCGATGCGATCGACGACCACGGCGCTGGAGCATTGGCTGATCGTCTGCGCCAGCAGGGTACGCTTGAACACATACTCGTTGGCCATCACCGCACGATAGAAGGCGGTGATCGCCGGCTTGCCGTTGAGCACCTGGCCGAGGCTGTTGACCTGGACCGCATCTTCGGCGAAACCGGCCATGAAGCGATTGAGATCGCGCCGGGCGAAGGCATCGCCGAGCGCTTCGGAAGTGCGTTCGAACTCGCGTTCGCAGTGACGATGCTGTGCCGCCATCGGGTCCTGCGCCGCCGCGGCGAACGGAGTCAAACCGGACAACGCGAGCGTCATGCCGAGAGCGGCCATCGAAGTACGACTCTTCATGTTCGGTCCTTGCTGGTGTGGTTGGAGACTGAACGTTATCGAAGGCGTTCGCGCGACGATGTACCCGGATCGCGAATGGAACTGACCAAGTTGCTCAATGCGCGATGGCTTGCGGTACGTATGTCGAAGACGACGACGAAGACGCTCGGTCGCGTTGGCCGGGGCTTGGTGCGTGCTGGATGGGTCGATGCGGTCGTTTCCCTCGCCTTGGCCGGGTCGGGATGTGCTGCTGTTTAATGTGATATTTGACCGATTGTGATTTGACGATTGTCATGAAATCATCGCCGCACCGCCGAGCAGGCGGTCCCGCCCTGGGGGCATCAAAACGGGCAGGGAGGCATTCAACACAATCAGGGGGAATCATGATCAAGCGTGTCGTCGCGCTGGCCGCTCTCGCGTGCCTGCCGTTCCACAGTGTCGCCGGCAAGCCCGATCTGCCGATGCCGATCGCTCAGCAGTTGCCGGTCGAACTCGTGCCGCTGCAACAGGAAATCGGCGTCATCGTGCAGCCTAACCCCGTCGGGGCTTTCGGCCTCATCGGCGCCCTGGCCAGTGTGGCGATCAACAAGGCCCAGGTCGAGAACGGTGAAAAGCGCGTCGCCGAGATTCGCAACCTGCTGCTCGACTACCGCTTCAACGAGCAAGTGGAGAAGGCGCTGCGCGCCAAGCTCGCCAACGACGGCATCTCGCCGCAACCGGTGATCAGCTTACGCCAGACAGAGTGGGACGCTGCCTCGCCGGCCGACGTTCTGCTCATCACGCCCACCTACCACGTGGCCAATACCTTCGAGGCGATGACGGTCGCCCTTCGCGTGCAGATGGTGCATCGCGAAATCGCGTCGAACGGCAAAGCCAAGATCGAGATCCGTTTCGGTCGCGACTACAGTATGAACATCCCGATGCGGAAAATCGGCGGCAGCGGTGCCGGGGAAGATGCGCAGCGATGGATCGCGATGGGCAAGCCGTCGTTGGAACGGTTGATCGATCACGGCATCGAGCAGACCACCGACATGTTGGTGTACGACTTTTCCAGCGCAGGTCGAGCCGAAGCGGGCAAGCGGGTCATGAACACCGAGATGACGAAGTTCGGAAAGGAAATCTACAAGGGCCGTCTGTTGCGTACCGATGGCGAGTCGGTGTGGCTGCGCCAAGGCAACGACCGGTACCAGGTCGTCACCGGATACCATCCCGTCGACGGCCAGCCGATCGCTGAGGCCGTTGCGCCGGTCGCGCCTGCCGCTCCGGTCGACGCCGTCGCCGCACCGGCGACCGGCTCCCAGGGCTCGCCGTGAGAATCGTCGTGCATGGCGGCCTGCTCGCCGCCATTGCCGTCGCGACGCTGTCGCCCGCCTGCAGCAGGCAGGTCAAGCGGGTGTATATCGACCCTCAACGCTTGCGTACCGAACCCATGCCAGCGCTCACTTGCGGCTATCGGCTGACCGAGGTCGTCGATGGCCGTCCGGCCGGTGAGCGCATCGGCGGTCTCGGACGTCATCAACTCATGCTCGAGGACGCGCCGACACTGGTGAAAGGGCAGTTGCTCAAGGCGGGTCTGTCTGCCGACGCCCCCGCCGGTGCCGCGGCGGTCAAGCTCGAGATCAAGCGCCTGTACCTCATCCAGAGTCAGACTTCGAAAGTTCCGGTCGCGGTCTATCAGGTAAGCCTGGAGGGTGCGGCCCCGTTTCTGATCCGCGCGTCCAAGGCGTCGGTCAACTGGAATGGCTCCGAGGACGAGGCCTATACCGCGCTCGGTGCGGCATTGCAGGACGCCAATCAGCAATTGCTCGTCGCGCTCAACGGACGCTGTCCGCACAAGGGCTGAGCGGGACGAAGCCGATTGCCGCGATCCATGAGGGATTACGCAGCAGGCGATCAGGTTCGTAGACTGACGCGACAACCAAGGCAGGCTTCCGTCACGACGGATGCCTGCCTTTTTGCGATGTGGATGTAGCAGCACCCGGCGATAACGCGCTTGTTTGCGCTGCCGCATGCGGCGTTGCACCGCAGATCCGCGCCTCGAAATCATGATGGTAATCACGATTTTGATGGCCGCTCGCCTGCCGACGTCGGGGCGAAGCCGGTCTTGTGGCCGGTTGTCGGACCCCATTGCGTGCAGTGGTGGCGAGAGCGGCGCGGTCGGCCGCTCGCACTGTCCATCCGAGAGGAACCATCCGATGACTATCGGTCGCACGAACGCATCCGCCCAGCCGGCGCTCGACGCCACGCTCACCATCGCGCTCGCAGTCGCTTCCAAGGCCGCCTACGACTACTACCAGGGCCAGCCGTTCCAGTCGCCCGACGGTTATCAACAGATCGATGCCTGGACCGGCTGGGACGCCTTCCTGATCAGCGGTTCGGAAGAGAAGTACGGACTGGTGTTCCAGTCGATCGCCGACCCCGGCACCCTGATCTTCGCCTTCCGCGGCACTGATTCGGACATGGATATCTATGAGGACGTGCGCTTTCTCACCACCGATTTCGTGCCGACGCGCGGCAGCGTCGCTCCGACGCCACGGGTGGCTTCGGGGTTCTACAGCATCTACGACGACAAGGGCGGGCAGGCGCAGTCGATGCGCGAGCAATTGTTCGCCCTGCTGGCCAAATACCAGCCGAGCCAGCTTTACGTCACCGGCCACAGCCTCGGGGCGGCCTTGAGCCAGTTGTTCTCGCTCGATCTGGCCGTCAGCCAGCCGATGAGCGCGAGCAACATCAACTTCGCGAGCCCGATGGTCGGCACGATCGAATGGCAGACCGCCTATAACGCCACCATCGCGCCTGCCGACAGCATCCGGGTTTACAACTACTGGGACTACGTGCCCACGCTGCCGCCGAGCGACCTGGGCTTCCATGCGGTGGGCTCGGCGTTCCAGACCGCCTTCTACGTCAAGGGCGAATGGTTTCCGCACGAATTGTCGCGGCATTCGGTGGTCAATCTGACCACGGTGTTGAGCCATGCGCTGCCGGCGAGCCCGCAGCAATGGGTCGGCCAGTTCCCCGATTACGTCCAGCCCAAGTGGACGATGCAGAGCAAGCTGCCGCCGGCCGGCGCGGTGAACTGGGCGGACAAGATCGGCGAGCACATGCGTTTCGAGCGCTTGATGGACGCGGCCGCCTGAGCCGCCGCGAGCCGCGCTGGCGCAGCGGGTGGACGCCCGCCGCGCCGGCGCCGGCCTTGACCGGGCCTTGCACCACGCCCGGTATAGTGAGGCCTCGTTTCCCCGAGCCCCCTCGCCATGCAAAACCTGCCCCGATTCGCCCTGTTGCTGACCGCCGTGATGGCCTTGGCCGCCTGCGCCACGCCGGCCGATACCACACCCACCGAAACCGCGCCCGCAGAAGCCGCGCCGGCCGATAGCGCGTCCACCCTGACCCCCAAGATCGGCATGCCGAACCCGGCCTCGGTGCATTGCAAGGACCTGGGCGGCACGCTCGAGATCCGCACCGGCAAGGACGGTGGGCAGTTCGGCGTGTGCACCTTGCCCGACGGCAAGGTCTGCGAGGAGTGGGCGTTGTTCCGCGACAAGAAGTGCGTGACGCCGAGCGAATAAGGTCGGGGCCGCCCGTGCCGGCTGCGGCCGGCATGGGTGCCGCAACGCGGATATACCGGCGGGCAGGGGCTTTGCAGCCTAAGCCCTCCGGTTCGTTGCTGCCCGAACCGCAGTGCAGGCGGCCTCGACGGACTGCCGATTGGATCGGTCGCGGCGGCGCGCTATCGTAGCGGCGAAGGATCGTCTGTACTGGCCACCAAGGAGAGCGCCCGATGTCACGTACGAACGCAACAAGCCTGCTGTGCATGGCTGTCGTCTTGCTGCTGGTGTCGCCCGCGAGCCAGGCGCTCGATAAGGCGCGCATGGACGCCGCCGTCAAGGCGCACCTGGCTTTGTTCTCGACCGACGATATCGTCGAGGAACGATTCGCCCAACGTGCGAGTGCGGTCGACCTGGACGGCGACGGCGTCGAAGAAATACTGTTCATGGCCACCGCGCGCTGCGTCGGGGCTAATTTCGATTGTCCCAATGAACTGGTCGTCCTTGCCGCGACTGCAGGCGCACCGGGTCAGGCCGGCAAGCGCCTGGAACCGGACGTTCTCGCCGCGGCCCAAACCGGCTACGGGTTGGCCGGTTCCGAGCAAATTCCTGGCGAAGTCCAAGCCGTACGCGTCTTGAAGGGAACTATCGAGATCGCATTCCTGGCCCAGCAGGATTCTCCGGTCTGCAAGCGTTCTTTCTCGACCGACCAGGGAAGGCAAGCCACCACCCATTGCCCAGCCCCCGGCCGTCATACCTGGACGTATCGTTGGAGCCGGGGAAAGCTGACCAAAGTGTCGTCTTGACGGGCAGGCCAGGGGAGAGCTCGTGAATCCGTCGATCGACCGGTTCGCCGAGACCGCGCGGCGTTTCTGCGCCTGGGCCGAGGGGGACCCGCAAGCCGCGGCGATCGAAGCCGATATCGCGCTGCGGCTGCTGTCGGAACTCAACGAACGGGCGTTGCAACTGCCGGAAGGTGCCGTCGCGGGAGATCCGCAAGCGCCTTCGCACGAGGCCTGGAAAGTGGTGTTCCGCCGTTTCGGATCATTGCCGTTCAATTATTACGTGCAGCAGACCGATCCCTTCGTCTTCGAAGACGCGGGCCACGAAGTCGGCGACCTCGCCGACGACCTGGCCGATATCTGGGCAGACCTGAAGGGTGGGCTGTCTCTATTCGATGCCGGGCTCAAGGATGCGGCCGCGTCGCATTGGTGGCAGTACTTCTGGATACATTGGGGCATGCACGCCACGAGCGGTCTTTACCCCCTGCGATACTGGATCGCGGAGAATCGCGATGATCTCTATCGCCCCCGCTTCGATGTGGCAGCGGATTCACAATGATCGATGGTCTCATGCGACGCCGGATATGGCGGATGTGGCCGCAAGCCCAGGGTAGGAGCTGCGCAAGCTGCGACCACGGCAATGCGCACGGCGACGGATGCAATCGCGACCGGAATCATCGCGGTAGCGGCTTGCGCCGCTCCTACCCAGGAGCGCCATGAGCCGGCTCGGGTGGATGCTCGCTGCATTGGCGCTGATGCCGATGGCGGTGCAGGCGCATGTCGACCGCGTTCTGCATCGGCGCTCCGACGGCAGCGTCGTGGGTATTCCGCAGCGGTTCGGACCGGTCGCTCTCGATCTCCGGTTTCCCGAAAACCAGCCGCCGCTCGTTACGCTCAGGGTTGGTCAGCACGGCATCAGGTTGCCGAACTGCATTGCCCGGCTGATCAAGGCCCGGCGTGTCGAGGATATCGAGCTGAGCGGTTCCTGGTATCACGAGCAAAGCAACATTCCGTACTACATCTCGGTCGACTTCTATGCGCCGGGCGTCAAGCATGAGCGGATGTCGAGTGACTACGTCAACGTGCTTTTCAGCCTGCACGATGCACGCGTCCTCTCGATCGGTGAACTAAGGCCCGGGTGGTTGTGGTTCGGTCCGAGTTATCGCCAATTGGAGCCCGAGCAACTATGCCGCAAGCACGAGTTGCGTTCGGCGCGGTTGCGATGAACGACGGTCGATACCGCCGACTCCCATTCTCGCCAGGATGCAGCAAGGAAACATCGATGAATGCAATCCGGAGTGCGATGAAGAACTGTGTGCTGGCTGTAGTGCTCGCGGCCTGCGCGGCCTGCAACGGGCCGGACGAAGGCGCGGTTTCCGAGCATAAAGGCTCAGGCGAAAGCGCGGCCGCGCAGCGCGGCGGACCGGCCGACACGACACCGGTCGAGGTCTTCGAGACCAAGCATTACGCGATAGCGACCACGGCTACCTCCGAACAGACCCAGGCGATCGGCGCCGCGGTCGAAAGCCTGCATCGGGCCTATAGCGCGTTCTTCGCCAAGGCGCTCGCGGCGCAGGGCGAGCCGGGCAGGTTGCAGTTGCGGCTGTATAGGGACCGCGGCGAGTTCGTCGCCCATAACCGCAGCATGCCTTGGGCCGAGGCCTATTACCGTGCGCCGATCTGCCACGCCTATTACTCGGGCGGCGGGCAGAACCCTTATCACTGGATGGTCCACGAAGCGACCCATCAGTTGAACCACGAAGTCGCCGGCTTCAAGAACCAGCGCTGGATGAACGAAGGCCTGGCGACGTACTTCGGTGCGAGCCGGATCGAGAACGGCGTGCTGCATCCCGGCAGCATCGATGCGACGGCCTATCCGATCTGGTGGCTAGACCGGATTCCGCTGAGCGGCGATCTTGGTCGCGACATCGAGCAGCGCCGCTGGATACCCCTGCGCGACCTGCTCGCCGACACCGGGCCGGAGATCGGCCGCTATCTCAATCTGTATTACGTCGAGTACTGGAGCCTGAGCCATTTCCTGTTCCACTATCGCGACGGCCAGTATGCGCAGGGCTATCGGGCGGTGATTCGCGAGGGCGGTTCGGTCGAGGCCTTCGAGCGGCGGATCGGGCCGATCGAGCGGGTGCAGCAGGAGTGGTACGGCTACCTGCGCGACAGACAGGCCGAGGCTGCGGCGCCGCCGAAAACCGATGCGTGGTTCGTGCCTGCGGGCGGTTAGCGCTCCAAGCCCCTCGCGTTCGGTTGCTACACTCTCAAGCGACGGCTTGAATCGCCGACTTGAAGCCGCTCGAATCGTCGCCCGCGACCGATTCGCCCGGCGCAATGCCCCTGTTCGTCTTCATACGGAGCCGCGATGGCCCATCCCCGGATCAATCTCGGTTCGCTGAAAGTGTTCGAGGCCGCCGCGCGTGCGCTCAGCCTCACCCGCGCCGCCGAAGAACTCAACGTCACCCAGGCCGCGGTCAGCCAGCAGGTCCGGCAGCTCGAAGCCCAGTTGGGCGTGGAACTGTTCCGGCGCTTGCCGCGCGGGCTCGCCCTTACCGATGAGGGGCTGGGCCTGTTGCCGGTGCTGCAGGAAGCCTTCGACCGCATCGACGATGCGCTCGACCGGGTCGGCGATGGCCTGGCGCGCGAAGTCGTGCACGTCGGTGTGGTCGGCACTTTCGCCAGCGGTTGGCTGTTGCCGCGGCTGGCCGATTTCGCGCGCCGTCATCCCGCGGTCGACGTCCGCATCAGCACCCACAACAATCGCGTCGACCCGGCCGGCGAAGGACTGGATTACGCGATCCGCTACGGTCGCGGCAATTGGCCGGGCATGGAAAGCCGCTTCCTGATGCCGGCGCCATTGACGCCCCTGTGCACGCCGAGCCTTGCCGCGCAACTACGCGGTGCGGCCGAACTGTCGCGTTTCCCGCTGCTGCGCTCTTACTTCGTCGACGATTGGCGCTTGTGGTTCGAAGCGGCGCAGGTCGTGCCGAACGGGCCGGTCAACGGGCCGATCTTCGATTCGTCGGTGACGATGGTGCAATGCGCGTTGCAGGGGCTCGGCATCGCCCTGGCGCCGCCGGCGATGTTCGAGCGCGAGATCGCCGAAGGCCGCTTGCTGCAACCCTTTGAGCCGATGCTCGACGCCGGCGGCTATTGGCTGACCCGGCTCGCCCTGAAGCCGGCGAGCGCGGGTGCGACGGCGTTCGCGGCGTGGCTGGAGGGCGAGTGCGGCGGCCCGGCCGGCGATAGCGCCTAAGCATTCCGGTTCGATGGATGCAGGCGTGCATCCCATTCGTCGTCGCGGACCAATGCCTATTTACGTTTGCGCGCCGTCTTGCCGTCGCCCTTGCCGAGCGCCCGTTGCAACAACCACAGCATCGCGGCCTTGACGGCTTCGGGGTCGCCGCCGGCATCGATTTCCAGTGCGGCCCGATCGAAGGCGGCCGAGAGCAGCTTGGACAGGGCGTCGATGGACACGTCGTCGCCGCCGACTGCGGCGGCTAGACCCGCATGCAAGGTCTCGGCCGCATTGGACTCGTCGATCGCCGCGATCTCGGCCAGGCCGAGCACGGCAGGGCCATCCAGCAACAGCAAACGGGTGCGGCCGGGCACGGCCATGGCCTGCAGATAGGCCTCGCTGCCGGCGATCAACGCCTCATACGCGCCCAAGCCGGCCGGTGCCGCGGCGACGATATCGCTGCGGACGGCCTCGGCCTCGCGTTGCAGCACCTGCCGGAACAGGTCGCGCTTATCGACGAAGTGGTGATAGAGCGCCCCGCGCGTGGTGCCGGCCGCGACCGATACCTCGGGCGTGGAGGTGTCGCCGTAGCCCTTGCTGACGAACAGGGCCCGCGCGGCCTCGAGCAAGGCGTGGCGGGTGGCTTCGGTGCGTTCGCGGTTGGAGCGGGGCGATCGGGACGGGTTGGCTTGTTGCATACATACAGCCTGTATGTTAATTTGGATTTACATACAGACTGTATGTCAAATCCCAGAGAGCAGACAAGATGAAAGTCACCAGCTACTACCCCGTGATCATGACCCACGACGTCGCCGGCACCGCATCTTTCTACGAGGCCCATTTCGGCTTCGTGGCTTTGTTCAACAGCGACTGGTACGTGCATCTGCAGTCGGCGCAGGATCCCTCGATCAATCTGGCCGTGCTCGACGGGCGCCACCACACCATCCCCGAGTCCGGACGCGGCCGCGTCGGCGGCCTGCTGTTGAACTTCGAGGTCGAGGACGTCGACGCGGTTCACGCGCAGGTGCAGGGTGCCGGATTGCCGATCCTGCTGAGCCTGCGCGACGAGGCCTTCGGCCAGCGCCATTTCATCACCAGCGATCCGAACGGTGTGCTGATCGACATCATCAAGCCGATTCCGCCGAGCGGCGAGTTCGTCGAACAGTACGATGCAGGCGCATTGCCGACGGCGTGATCGCAGGATCGTGCCGTACGCATGAGGCAAGTGGCGCAGTAGCGCCGTGTCCGGTAACAATGCCGCGATGAAATGGCGCGAAGTAGGTCGATACGGCCGCTTCGGTAATTTCGAGCGACCGGCGCCGCCGCGGCTTTTTCGCAGCGGCGGATGCCCATTACTTGCAATGCGCTTGCATCCGCATGCGCTCCTTTACCCGAGGTGATTCGTGAAGTCAGTCGGTCCCGCCGCCAAGGCCTTGGCGGCTCTGGCATGTGCTTTCAGCATGTCCGCGAATGCCCAGCCGCCTTTTCAAGCTTCGCCGCTGCAAGTGCCGGAGCAATGGGCCGACTATTGGGCACGGGCAAAAAAGGCCGATGGGATCGTCGATGAAGAAGCGCGATGCAAGGCTTATCCGGATTTGCCCGGAAACCACTGGAGCGATGGTGCGGCGCAAGGGCGTTGCAGCTTGCTGCGCAAGCCGGCCTGGTCCTTGCCCCAGATCGACGCGATGTTGTCGAGCTCCGGCGGTTCTGCGGACTTGGAGCGGCGTTTCGCCGCCTTGCTGAAGGCGCACTACGACGATCAATCGCAGCGCGAACAGATATTTCGTTCGCTCGAGGCTTTCGACAAGAGCTCTTCGGCCGGGGTAGTGGCGCAGCGCTGGTTAAAGCTGGCGCCGGAAAGCGCATTTGCGCATGCGGCCTTGGCGAACCACTACAAAAATGCGGGCTGGGCCGAGCGTGGAACCGCTTCGGTATCCAACACGCCTTCGGGGCAGCTCGAGAAAATGGGGCAGTTGTTCGCCCAGGCGATTCCGCTGTACCTGAAGGCGCTCGAGATCGAGCCCCGTCTTAGCGTTGCCTGCTACGAACTCGCTGGCATAGGACGCCAATCGTCGGGCGAACTGCGGCAGATGGCGACGGAGCGCTGTCTCAGCGTCGATCCGGATTCGTATTACGTCGTATACGAACGCATCCGTTCCGCGCAGCCCAACTGGGGCGGCTCGATGGAGGAAATGACCAACGCCGTGGCCTATGCAGCTGCGCGGACCAAGAACAACCCCATCCTGGGAGCCGTTCTGGGCGAGGCGGCGGGATATCCCCTCACTCGACTCGATCCGGACAGTCTGCCGAAAGAAGCATTGACCGAGGTCTCGCGCATGGCGCCGAGCGGGACCTTGATGAACTATGCGAGCAATGCTTACGCGCAGTCCGGCGATTACTGGTCCGCGTTCGCCTATGCCTCGCAGGCAACGCGATTCTGGCCCCGTAATGCGCGGTTTCGCGCCGAACGCGGTTGGTGGCTGATGCAACTGGGCTACTACGATTGGGCCGCTAAGGACCTCGGGGTGGCACTGGAGGAGGCGCCCGGCAACGACTACCACCTGAATGCGATGGCGGAA
Organism: Lysobacter antibioticus; assembly: GCF_001442535.1. NCBI lineage: Bacteria > Pseudomonadati > Pseudomonadota > Gammaproteobacteria > Lysobacterales > Lysobacteraceae > Lysobacter > Lysobacter antibioticus. The sequence goes on from NZ_CP013141.1 coordinate 100,550, forward strand.
GCGGTATATCGCTCGCAAGGCCTACGCGCTGCGCGGCCTTACTACAAGGAAGCGATGAAGGGCGACATGCGGCAGACCGCTTCGTTGCGTTATTGCGAAAGTTTCGTCATGGAAGATCCGGTGCCCGCCGAAGCCAAACAATGCAGCGCGCAACTGGTGGCGGAGTTCCCGAGTTTGGGCGAGGGATTGGCCTTGCGCGCGCGAGCCCTGTATCGGGCGAAGGATCCTGGCGCGCTCGAGGCCATCGATAGCTTCCTGGCGCAGTCCTATCTGATCGGCGACCCGGAGAAGCGCGGGGTCATCGATGAGGCCACTCGTTGGAAGGAAGAGCTCTCGAAATCGGCCAAGCCAGGTGGCTGAGCCTTGTTCCAGGCCCATGAGCACGGTTGGCAGATCGAATCGGCACGGTCAATGCGCCCGGACCAAGCCCGATACCGGGCTTGGTCGCTCGGATGCAGCGCCTATCGGTTTCGGCGCCACCGCCGCGCTGCGATCAGCAATCCGATCCCGACCGCGGTCGAGACGATGCCCGCCGGCAACGCATAAGGACTCTGCGTCGGCACGATCCGTAGATAGGTATGGCTCGACGACTGCATCAGCAGTATCGGACGATCGCCCAGGGCGTGGGCGAGGATCGCGCACACACCGAACGCAGCCAGCGCCACGCCTGCAAGGGTCAACAGGATCAAGCCGGTGGTAGAACGTTTCGGTATCTGCATGAGTCGGCGAGGAGTTCGCTCTCGATCGGTGGGGCGTGGGCGGCCAGCATAGCCGCTCGACCCAGCTGTCCGCGGCTCGCGGACCCGGCCCGCTGCCCGGCCTCGGCCGTTGCAATACCCCAGCCCGCTCGCTCAGGCACCGCCGTCACTTCGTCTGCGGCGGATACATCTCGCCGTACTTCAGCTCGGTGTCGACGAAGCTGGTGAGGTTGATCGGGCAGTTGTAGTAATCCGAATGCGCGCAAAGGAAGCTGTAGAGGGTGTTCAAGTTGAGCGTCATCGTCTTGGGCGCTTCGCCGGCGGGGAAGTGCGTTTCGAGCACGCGGCCGCCGCCGTAGCTGGTCTTCTTCGAGGTCTTGTCGGTCAGGAACAGCAGGACGTGGTTGATCTTCGTCCAGTCCTTTTCCTTGTTGAAGGCGCGCAGGTTGTAGGTCTTGCCGTGCAGCGGGAGCTCGATCTCGCCGATCCAGTACATCAGGCCGGTGTGGTTGCGCGAGTCCAGGTGGCTCACGCCGACCGGCACGTTCTTGCGCTTGAAGGTCGCGGTGACCACGCCCTTGGGGTCGTAGGGAAAGAAGCTCAGGCTCTTGAAGCGCTGGGCCGGCAGCTTCGGGTTGTACAGCCAGGCCTTGATCGAGTTTTCGTAGACGGTGCCGCGCACGATCAGCCCGTCCGGCAGCGTCTGTTGTTGTTCCTTGGCTTTCAGCAGATCGACCTCGGCCAGCCCCGGGCCACGGATCAGGGCGCGGCCGTTCTCGTAGGACATGCTGACCTGGCCCTTGTCGCCGGGCTGTACGGCCCAGCGGATGTCGGCGGGCGCGCGCGCCGGTGCGAGATGCACGGTCTTGCCGGCATCGACGACGGCGACGTCCTGGATCGCATACATGCCGGTGGGGCCGCCGGCGTGTTGGGCCATCGCCGCGCGGAAATCGTCCCAGTCCTTGCGGGGATCGGCGATCGCGAGGGTGGGCAGGCTGAGCAACAGGATCGAGCAGAGCAAGGAGCGCATGACGGGGTCCTGGAAGAGAAGCGTGAATGGGCGGTCGAGGACAGAGCACGCTAGCGCGGCCCGAGTGGCCGTGTGTGCGCTGTCTTGATGATCCGACGAACGGGGAGGGCCGGAATCGACATCGGTCGTGCGGCCGCCGGATAAAGCGGCGCCCGGTGAAATGCCGGTTTCAGTTCGTGCAGGCACGCTCGATCGCCCGTATGCCGGCCTCCATGCGCAGGCGTGCGGGGGGATTCGCCGAGTGCACGTTGATCGCCGGCGGCTGGAACCCGCGCGTAACCACGGCTGCTTCTATCCATACGATCACGTCGTAGCCGGTGCCGCGCTCGTCGTCGCCGAGGTCATGATCGAGACTGATCCGCGCGACTTCGCCGGTTTCGAGCAGGGCGATGGCCTCGTCGGGCCAGAACACGCGCACCCAGCCCTCGGGGGTATTGCGTTCGTCGTCCAGATACACACGCATCGTGCGGTCCTGCGGAAGTGAACCGCCATGTTGCCATGACCGCTCGCCGTGGAATGCCTGCTGCAACCGCTCGGCCCCGCCCCGTATCTCTTGCGACTCCACAGTGGAGACCAACCAAGATGCGTAGCGATTGGCAGAAGCGAGCGACGAGCTGGATCGTCGTGGCCGCCCTGGGCCTGACCGCAGTCACGAATGCCGCGGCGCAGCAGACGGCCAAGCCGGGTAGCCGGGCAGAGGCGACCCGGCTGATCGCCGATCTGCGCCGGATCGTCACCCCGGAAGGCGTGGAACGGGCCGAGAAGGTGAAGATCGGCGGGATCGAGCAGTGGGTGACGATCCGGGGCGTCGACAAGCGCAACCCGGTGCTGTTGATGCTGCACGGCGGGCCGGGCTTCGTGGAAATGCCGTTCAGCTGGTACTTCCAGCGCGGTTGGGAGGACTACTTCACCGTCGTGCAGTGGGACCAGCGCGGCGCCGGCAAGACCTATCTGCTCAACGATCCGGCCAAGCTCGAGCCGACGATGACGCGCGAGCGCATGGTCGAGGACACCGAGGAGATGGTGGCCTGGCTGCGCCGCGAATTCGGCAAGGACAAGATCTTCGTGCTCGGTCATTCCTGGGGCAGCGTGCTCGGTCTGGAATTCGCCCAGCGCCGCCCGCAGTGGCTGCACGCCTACATCGGCATGGGCCAGGTCACCAATTCGCCGGAAAGCGAACGCCGCGGCCTGCAGTTCGCGCTCGACCGCGCCCAACGCGACGGCAACGCCGAAGCGCTGCGCGAACTTGCCTCGATCGAAGGCTATGCGCAGCCGGGCAAGCCGCCCAAGATCGAGGACCTGTACCTGCAACGCAAGTGGCTGGGCCATTACGGTGGCGCCATGCGCAGTCTGCAGGGCTACGACACGGTCTCGGCCGCGGTCGCGTTGGCGCCGGAATACAGCGATGCCGAGATCGCGCGCATCTGGGAGGGCAACGAGTTCTCGGAAAAGCGCTTGCTGATCGAGGCGCTGCAGCGCGACTACAGCTCGGTCAAGCGCCTGGACTGCCCGGTGATCCTGTTCAACGGCCGCGACGACTACAACGTCTCGTCGGCACTCGCGGCCGAATGGTTCGGACGCCTGCAGGCGCCGTCCAAGCAATTGGTCTGGTTCGAGCGGTCCGCGCACGTCATGTTCACCGAGGAGCCCGGCAAGACCCTGGTCTCGCTGGTGCGCTATGCCCGTCCGATCGCCGAGCGCGCCGGAGATGTTGCGCCGGAATGAGCGCTCGCGCACGGTTCCGGACATTGGCGGGCGGTCGCTTGTCCTCCTGATTCGGCCTGGCGGCGTTAGCTGGAGGAAACGTCGCGGATGCGGCGTTCCCTTCCGTTTCCGGGGCCTTGCCGAGTCGGCATCGCTCCGCCTCGCCGAGCCTGCCCATGTCGCCTTTGTTGTCCGCCGAACTCGCCTGGTACGTCACCGGACGTTTCTATCGCACGCCCACCGGCTCGCTGGCCGATTACGGCTATTTCCTGCACCTGTCCGGCATCGAGGGCGCCTTGTTCTCGGGCGCGGTCGGCGAAACCACCGCGCACTTCACCTTCGCCGCGCGCCCCTTCGTCGCGCCCGACGTCGACAACGGTGCGCTGACGCTCGGGCTGGACCCGGCCGGCGAGTTCTCGGTGTACCTGCAGCGCGAGCCGGCCGGCGATTTCGATCGGCCCGATTCGTTCGCGCAGGGCGAGCGCATCGCGACCTTCCGCCGCACCGGCCTGGTGGTCGGCACCACGCTGGCGGCGCAGATCGGCGCGACCTCGACCTCGGTGTTCGCCAATAACGTGTTCAGCGCGCGTCTGATCGACAGTTGGCCGTTCGAGTTCGGCGGCCGGCGCTACGACCTCAGCACGATCCTCGGCGGCGTGACCCAGTTCGGCACCGCCGCGACCACCCCGATCGCGTTTCCGGCGACGCCGCCGGCCGCGCCGATCTACGACCTGGTGCTGCCGTTCACCGGCTCGGCGATCGCCTTGTCGGCTCCGCAGCCGGGAGGTTGACGATATGCGCAACTTTCGATTGCTCCCGAAGACCCCGGGGAAGACCGTTCGACATGACGCGCGTCTGCAAATGCGGAGCCGACGATCGCGCCGCGATTCACGCTGCGATCGTTGCGCCGTTTTCTTGCCTGAGGTCTGACCAAGTCGAGAGCGGAGGTGGGCGATGGTTCGGCATTGGATAATGGTCGGCGATACGACCAGCAGCGGCGGCACGGTGCTGACCGGTTCGACGCCGGAGCGCGCCGGTGGCTTCAGTTGGGCGCGCGTTGGCGACGAGGTGCATTGCCACGAACACGGGCTGACGATCGTCCTGACCGGCGACCCGACCCATCGGGTCGAGGGCAGCCCGGCGGCGCGCCACGGCGATTTCTGCCTGTGCGGCTGCATCCTGATTTCCCTGCGCCAGGTGCGTTCCATCGTCGAATCGGAACGCGGTTATGGCTTGATGCCGTACGGGCCGATGACCGATTGACGCGGGCCGATGCGCAGAGGGGGCAACAGCAAATCCCCTGCGCCGCAGCGTCTTCATCTTCGGCCCGATGTGCCGGGCGCCGGCCCCCTTTGTCAAAGGGGCAGAGGTTCGGCGGCTTCGGCAACGGAGTTTGGCACCCCGCTGGGTTGAGTCAACAGACCAGTCCGGAATGAGCAAACTCGAACCACGCCCGAAGAGTTCCCCCTTTAAAAAAGCGGGGGAGGGGGATTTGCTCTTGATCGAGAATGATCCTGCTGGGCGACGACAGGACTCTCCGGCGCTGCAGCCCCACCCAATCCGGCTAGACTTCGCCGGGCCGGCGATCGTCCATGCAAGTCATCCGCTGCCGATGACAGGGCCGCCCGGCGGGCATGGATCTGGCGCTTTTCGATTTCGACGGCACCATCACCTTCGACGAAACCTTTCCGGGCTTCGTGCGCGCGACGGTCGATCGGCGGACCTTGGTGCTCGGCCAGGTGCTGTTGGCGCCGTATGTGGTCGGCTACAAGCTCGGCATCGTGTCCGGGCTGACGGTGCGCAAGCGCATCGTGGCGTTCGGTTATCGCGGACGCCCTGAGCACGAGGTGCGCGCAGCCGGCGCGCGCCATGCGCGCGAGGTGGTCGCACGGCAGATCCGGCCGGAAGCGCTGGAGCGCATCCAATGGCATCGCCAGCGCGGCGATCGTGTGGTCGTGGTAACGGCTTCGCTGGACCTGTTCGTCGCCGCCTGGTGCGAGGACCAGGGGCTGGAGTTCATCTGTTCGTATCTGGAGTCGCGCGACGGCGTGCTGACCGGACGCTATCGCGACCGCGACTGCTGTGGGCCGGAAAAGCCGCGGCGTGTGCGCGAGCGGATCGATCTGGACGACTATGCGACGGTGTATGCGTATGGCGACACCGTCGAAGACCTGGATCTGCTCGACCTGGCGCACCGCAAGTATTACCGCTGGCAGGAAGTGGCCTGAGCCGCGAGCTGCGGCGATTCGGGTACACACGGTTCATCGCCGGAGACCGCTGAGCCGGATGGAGGCGCCGCGGGCCCGGCTTGCATCGCCTCTGAGGTTTCGCGGTCGCGGCTTGCGCCGCTCCTACCCTTGAGTTGCGTCGCTTCGGAGTAGGAGCGGCGCAAGCCGCGACCGCGAGCGTTCCGATGCGGAGAATGTTTCGTGACGCGTGTCGCGACGTCATCATGACGATGCGCACGGCGCTTAACCGCGCCGTCATGCGTATAGCCATCGGCTATCGCTGCCATCGAATCAAACGATTTCATCCGTGCGTGCGCGAGGACTAGCCTCGAGCAGCGCACCGCGTCCGCGGTGCCCGACAGCGACGTCTTCGCCATCCAGGGAGAAAGACCATGAGGCAGCAGAAGTCTCCACGGCTTCGGCCACTGTGGCTGTTATGTCTGAGCGCACTCGGCGTGTCCGGTATCGCCTTGGCCGCCGATCCACCCAGCAGCTACATGCCGGTGGTGATCAAGGAAACCTTCGCCGCGATCAAGTCGCGCATGGAACGCGACAAACCCGCGGTGATGCAACGCCATCGCAGCCTGCTCGAACAACGTTACGACCTGGGCAACAAACCGGTGCGCGGCGTGACCATGTCGGGCGGCAAGCCGGTGCAGGGCGGGGTGCGCGCGCGGCTGCCGTCGGGTACGAGTTGGGAGGAACTCGGCGCCATGAGCCCCGAACAGATTCGCGAGCGCGGCCTGTTCCCGCTCGGGTTCCTGCCCCTGCCGCATCCGAATCATCCCGAAGGCGGCATGCTGTTTCCGCAGTTCCACATCGATGCGGTCAAGCGCGCCGAGCAGCGCGACCTGACCCGCTTCGACCTGGATTTCGACCTGCCCGATCATTTTCTTCCGGACTTTCCCGCGCCGATCTATCTGACCACGCGGCCCGACCTGGGCGATGTGTCGAAGGGCCAGTTGGTCACGATCAACAACTACTTCGAGCTGTTCAACGGTGTATTGAACCCCAAGCAGTTGGAAGGCTTGCGCTTGCTGGTGACGCCGTTCGCGCAGCAGCAGTTCAACCAGACCGAGGACCGGCGTTCGGCCCTGCCGAGCCGCGGCGTCGCCTGTCTGGACTGCCACAGCAACGGGCATACGGTCGCGGCGACGCATCTGGTCGGCGACATCCGGCCACAGCCGTTCCGTCATCGCATCGATACCCCGACCTTGCGCGGCGTCAACATCCAGCGCCTGTTCGGTTCGCAGCGGGCCTTGAAGACGGTCGAGGATTTCACCGAGTTCGAGCAGCGAGCGGCCTATTTCGACGGCGACCCGGTGATCGCGACCAAGAAGGGCATCAACATCCTCGACCGCGGCCATCAGGTGCACGCGATGGGCGAGTTCCAGGCGCTGCTGGATTTCCCGCCGGCGCCGAAGCTCGACGTGTTCGGGCGCCTCAAGGCCGATGCCGGCGAGGCCGAGAAGCGCGGCGAGGCCTTGTTCTTCGGCAAGGCGCAATGCTCGGCCTGCCATGCGCCGCCGTATTACACCGACAACAGCATGCATAACCTGCAGGTCGAGCGCTTCTTCAAGCCGCACACGATCAACGGCCGTTATGCCAGCGCCGACGGGCCGATCAAGACCTTCCCGCTGCGCGGCATCAAGGACTCGCCGCCGTACCTGCACGACGGTCGCCTGTTGACTCTGGAAGACACGGTGGAGTTCTTCAACGTCGTACTGCAGACGCGTCTGGAGAAGCAGGAGAAGGAAGACCTGGTCGCGTTCCTGCGTCAGCTGTGACCTGGCGCAGAGCGTCGGCAGCCCGGCCGGAGGCGGATGATAGGGGTCGCCGGCGCAGGCTGCGACGCTCTGCACAGACAACAAACGCGGGCTTGGTGCGATTGTGAAGTACGACGCGCGGTGAGGTGCCACCGCGCGTCGCCGGCCCGTCGTGCGTATACGGACGTTTCAACGCCCTCGGCTTCAGCGCCTGTACCGGTTGGAGCTGCCGTCCGGACGCAGGGTTTCCAGCGAGGCGACGCGGCCGCCGCCGTCGCGCTCGAAACGTACCCGCACGCTCGGGTCGTCGACGAGGTAGAACAGGTCGCGTTGCAGCGCCGCCAGCGGCTGCTGCGGGCGTTTGCCGTTGCGCAGAAACAGACGGCCGGCGTCCTCTTCGATGCGCATGCGATCGTATTGGCCGGTGTACTCGGCGTGGGCCAGCGCCGGCGCCGAGGCGGACTCGGCGCGTACCGCGTCGAGCGCCCAACGCGCATCGATGGCATCGCCGCCGCTCAGGCCTTTCTTCAGCAGGCTGTCGAGGGCGAGCGCCTGCGCCGTGCGCAAGGCCTCGCGCTGCGGCACGGCGACGTCGGGGGCGATGCCGCTGCCTTCCCAGTTGCGATGGGTGATCGGGCTGGTCGGCGAGCCGGTCGCGACGAAAACGCTGAAGCCGTTGCCGGCGTCGATCTCGGCGCCGGGATTGGCGGCGCCGGCGCTGGTCTCGCCGATCACCACCGCGCGACCGACGTTCTTGAGCGTATAGACCAGGGCCTCGGCGGCCGAGGCGGTGCGCGCGCTGGTCAGCAGATACAGCGGCACGTCCAGGCGCGGTGTCGGGTACCAATCCTGAGGCGCCTCGGAGGTGCTGCCGAGGCTGTCGCCGTCGCGCCAGTGGAAGCTGCTGTAGATGTCGGCGCCTTTCGGAGTGAACGCACTGACCAGATAGCCGACCGAGACCGGCGAGCCGCCGCCGTTGTCGCGCAGGTCGATGATCAGCGCATCGGTGGAGGCGAGCAACTGCAATGCCGATTCGAGCGCGACGCGTGCCGGTGCGCGCGGCTCGCCGAAACGGAAATCGGCGAACTCTTTCAGATCCAGATAGCCCAGATTGCCGGGCAGGACCTCGACCCGGTGCACACCGTAGTTGCGGCGACGCGCGTAATCGACGGGCTGGGCCACGTTCGAGCCGGGTCGCCCGCGTACGCGCACGCGCGGTCCCGCACCCGGGCCGGCACCGGCACCAGCAGGGGCGAGTCGCGGCCCGGCGCCGACAGCTTGCGCCGGCCCGCGTGGATCGGCAGCGCGTTGTTCGGGCGCGAGCCAATTGACTCGGAAATGGCCGTCATGGGACTTGATGCGCTCGGTCAAGGCGGTGGCGAGGTCGCGCGGGTCGGTGTAGCGGTCGAATTCGCCTGCGGTCGCGGCCTTGCGCAGGTCTTCGCCGATCTTCGCCGCGCGATCGACGTCGTAGTAATGATCCTGGATGCTGCGGGCGACGTCGGCGACGCTGTCGCGCGGCGTCGCTGCGGCGGCATGGACGGTGCCGGGCACGCAAAGCAACAACAGCGGGGCGAACAGACAATGGATCAGACGCTGGGCGGTGCGCATGAGGGTCTCCGGGGAAGGCCGCCGCGCCGGAACGATTCCGCCGCGGCGAGCGGCGAGGGGCCATGTCTTCCGTGGATGCGGTCGGGCGCCGATGCGTCGCAAGCCGTGCAAACGACCGTCTGTTGGTGCCGGATAGGGCCTTGGCCATTCGCGGTCGGCGCGACCGTTGCTTTCGGCACTCGCGCACAGTTTTCGTGTCCGCCATGATCGCTCGATGCCGATCCAAGCTCTCTACTTCGTCCGTGCTTCCGGGCCCGAGGCCGCATGATGTCGCAGCTCTCGCAGCCCTGGTTGTTGTTCGCCGCGATCCTCAATGGAATGGCGGCGTTGGCCCATGTCGCGGTGATCTTCGGCGGCGCCGCCTGGTATCGCTTCTTCGGCGCCGGCGAAGGCATGGCGCGCATGGACGAAGCCGGCCGTCTGTATCCGGCCGCGCTCACCGCCTGCATCGCCCTGATGCTGGCGATCTGGGGCGGGTATGCGTTGTCGGGCTCGGGCCTGATCGCGCCTTGGCCCTGGGCCAAGCCGGCGCTGTGCGCGATCACCGCGGTGTATCTGCTGCGCGGGCTCGTGGTCGTGCCGATGGCGGTGGCTTCAGTGCCGCAGCCGGCGACACCGTTCTGGTATTGGAGCTCGGCGATCTGCTTCGCCATCGGCCTGGTCCATCTGTTCGGGTTGATCGGCGCCTGGCGCAACCTGTAAGCCGCGCCGTCGGCCGATCTCTGCGCTGCCGCACAGGTCCGGCCCGGGTTTGCGTTTAGGCTGGACGCCGATACGGCAGGCGAGGGCTGAATACGATGAATCGGACGACCCGTCGGACCACGGTTCCGAGCGTTCAACAGTCGATGAGGCAGCGGCTGCTGGGCTGGGGATTGGCGGCGATGGCGCTCGCGTCGAGCGCGACCGCCGTGGCCACGGCCTCGACGGCGGCGCCGGACACGGCCGGCCATCGCATCGATTACAGCCAGGTCTGGCCCGATTATCGCCAGCGCCAGGCGCGCGTGCCGCTGCGTTACGAAAGCCTCGGCAGCACGCCGCTGGAGGGCGTGGAGAAGCGCAGTTATCGCTTGGCTTCGCAGCGTTGGCCCGAGAGCGGCGGCGCGATCCCGCCGGAATGGACGCATCGGGTCGATATCTACATTCCCGACGTCGCACGGCCGAAGTCGGCCTTGCTGGTGATCAACAACGGCAGCAACCGCGCCAGCGGCAACGACCCGGTGCGGCCGCCGAGCGATTTCGACGAGACCCTGGCGCTCGAAGTCGCCCGCGCCACCCACACCATCGTGGTCTCGGTGTCGGACGTGCCGAACCAATACCTGACCCTGCCCGGAGAAACGGTCGCGAAGAAAGAGGACGTGCTGGTCGCGGCGACCTGGCGCCGTTTCCTCGACGACCCGGCAGCGAACACGACTCTGCCGCTGCACCTGCCGATGGCCGAGAGCGCGGTCAAGGCGATGGACCTGGCCGAGCGCGAACTGCGTGGCTGGCGGGTGCGTTCCTTCGTCGTCACCGGCGCTTCCAAGCGCGCCTGGACCGCGTGGCTGACCGCGATCGGCGATCTGCGCGTAGAGGCGATCGTCTCCTACGTCATCGACATGCGCATCCAGGCCTTGATCGAACACATCAACCGCAGCTACGGCGGCGGTTGGCCGATCGCCTTGCAGCCCTACCACCAGGAAGGCATCACCACGCGCTACCGGCAGCCCGAGTTCGACGACCTGATGAAGATCGAAGACCCTTACGCCTATCTGCGCACGCGTCACCGCCAGCGTCTGCGCATTCCGAAGTACCTGGTCAACGCCAGCGGCGACGATTTCTTCCCGCCCGATGCGCAACGCCTTTACCTGGACGATCTTCCCGGTGCGACCAGCCTGCGCGCGGCACCGAACTCCGATCACGGCGGGGTGCGCCGGCACATCCGCGAGACCCTGATCCCGGCCTTGCAACGCTGGGGGCGCAACCAATCCCTGCCGAGCGTGCGTGCACGCTTGAGCCAACGCGGGAGCCAGCTACGACTGAGCGCCCGCGCCTCGGAGCGGCCGGTCAGCGCCAAACTGTGGGTCGCCGATAATCCGAACGGACGCGATTTCCGCTACGCCTGCGGTATCCGTTATCGCGAATCGCCGCTGATCTTGACGCGCAACAGCGTCGAGGCGGCGTTGACGTTGCCAGCAACGGGCTGGTCGGCGGCCTTCGTCGAGTTCGCCTTCGCCGACGGCTTCATCGCCACCACCCCGGTGCACGTGTATCCGGAAAAGACCTTTCCGCAGCAACCGCCGCCGAACGGCGGCGGCGCCTGCCTGGTCGTGCCTCAATAGCGCGCGCCGCAGTGAATAGAGTCGCGGCGATGCGCCCTGCGCGCATCGCCTTGTGCATAAGCGGACCGAAAACGCGCCCACGGACGACCTTGTCCGAAACCAGCGAGTAATCGCCCCACCCGCGGCCTAGCTTTCGCGCCGAGGGTGTTTGCTGCATGGCGGTCCGTTGCCGAACCCTCCCGACCAGGCCCGTCATCGCGGGCGGCCGCCGGGAGCGCTTGCGCCTTCGCCAAGGCAGTCGCCCGAGGCCTGCGTACGCGTCCGCACTCCATCGCATCCGCCGCGCAGGCACCGTCGCCGTATCCACCTCAGCCGAGGGATCGTCCATGCGCCAGACCCGTATCTCCGTCCTGCTTTCCGTCCTGCTCGCCTGCAGCGCTTCGGCGCAGGCCGGCAGCCCCGCCGCCGACAACGGCAGCCACCACGCCAACCAGCGCGTGCTGTATCCACGCGATTCGCGACCCTTCGGCAAGAGCATGTCGACCTGGGGCGAAACCGCTTCGCAATGGGTGTATGCGCAGCCTTTGGAGCGCAGCCCGCTGTACGACCCGACCGGTGCCAACTGCGCGGTCGATCAGCACGGCCCGGTCTGGTACATCGCCCGCATCGCCGGGCCGCCGGTGTTCAGCGGCACGCGCCATTGCACCATCCCGCGCGGCAAATCGATCCTGCTCTACATCGGCGCGGTGGTGAACACCTATCCCTGTCCCGACCCCAATTTCGAGCCGCCGCCGGGCCAATCCTTGTACGACTTTCTGCGTCAGGACGCGGCTGCGGCGATGGACACGGTGAACCTGCTCGAAGTGAGCCTGGACGGGCGCCCGATCCGCGATGTGTTCGGCTATCGCTATGCCTCCGACAATCTGTTTTCGATCAAGGGCGACTTGAGCCTGCGCCCGCGCATGGACGGCTGCATCACCGGCGCGTGGCAGCCGGCCGTGGTCGACGGCTTCTTCATGATGTTCAAACCGCTCGCACCGGGTTCGCATACGCTGGTCGTGCACGGCACCAACACGATCGGCCACGACAAGACTTTCACCTATTACCTCACCGCCGAATGATCGGATAGGCGGAGTTCCAACCGTTCGGCCGCGCCGGCGGTCGTGACCGGCGCAAGCCGCGCTTCACGATCGCCGGCTTCACGCCCGTCGGTCTCTGGCGTTCTGTGTCCCGATGTCGCCCCGCGGGGTAGGCTGTGGCCATCGGATCAGGGAGACAGGGGCATGGAAGGCAGGATTGCAGTCACAGGCGCATGGCTGCTGGCGTTGGCCTTGTCGGCCTGCGTCGGCCCGGACGACGAGAACGCGAAGTCGCCGGCCAACGTCGCGGCACCGTCGCCGCCCGCGCCCGTGCCGATGACGGCCACGGCGTTCGATTTCGCCGCATGGATCGGCGCCAATGCGGCCTGCCAGGGCGAGTACTTCGCCGATGTGCAAGACGCCGCGTTCGCGCAGACCTTGCGCCAGGCCGGCGTCGCGGTCGACCCGGACAGCAATCTCGGCGACGTCGGCCCCGGCTCGGGCAGGCTGACCCCCAGCCGTCCCACGCGTCTGCACGGTTTCCTGGTGCGCCATGTCGATTACGACTTCGGCAGCGGTTCGACCTTCGCCGTGGTGGTCGAAGCGAGCGCGGAACAGGCGCGCGCGGCGATCGGTGCGCGGCCGGTGCCCGAGGCCTATCGCGAATACTTCAAGCTCGGCGTGCCGACCGCGAAGCCGAGCGAGAACGTGCCGATGCCCGATCTGCGCTTCGTGCGTCCGGGCGAGCAGGGGGGCACGCAGGAGATCGGCTGCGCCGCTTTCGACGGCTGAGGCGCGCGCGAAACGTCCGCCGGCGCGAAACGTCCGGCCGCACGCATGCGGCGGCCGGACGCGTCGTCGATCAAGACGCGGTGCCGATCAACAGGTGAGGTTGTTGCCCGGCGGCACGCCGAGGATCGCGGCGAAGTTGCGGTAGTAGGTGCCGCGGTTGAGCATCTGCTGGTGGCCCAGGCCGCTGGCGTTGCATTCGATGCCGCCGTTGATCGCGCGGATGGTCTCGCCGAACGCGCGCAGATTCACCATCGCTTGATGCGGCGTATTGCCGGCGCCGCCGCGTTGGGTCATCCAGTACCACAGCGCGGTCTGCCAGGCGATTGCGGCGTTGGTCGCGACCAGGTCGGGGTTGTTGAGCAGGTCCAGGCCGAGTGCGTTGCCGGCGGCGGCGTAGTTGTAGTTCCAACTGAGCTGGATCGGCCCGCGCCCGTAGTACTGCTTGTTGCCGCAGGTGCCGGCCGGTGCGCAGTAATGGTTCCAGTTGGCCTGGTTGAGTTCGCGGATATGCACCAGCCCGCCGGTTTCCTGGTTGACGTTGGCGAGGAAGGCCGCCGCTTCCTGACGGGCGATGGTGTCGCCGCCCTCGTGGGCGAAGTCCGGATACGACTTGATCGCCGCGACCAGGCCGGCGTAGGTGTAGAAGGGATTGCGGTTCGGGAACATCTGGTTGAACTGCGCCTGGGTGACGATGAAGCCGCCGCCGCCCGGCGGGGTGGTGTTGTCGCAACTGGTCGGCTGCCAGTACCAGGTGCTGATGGTCGGGTCGGTGCCGTCGCTGCCGTTGCTGCCGACGTTGACCAGCTTGTAGTACTGGCCGTTGGGCAGGTATTTCACGATGGTGCCGAGCGTGTAGTTGATGCCGCGGCTCCAATCGACATAGGTGCAGGTCGCGCTGGGCCCGACCTGCGTCGTCGCGCTCGGCGCCGCGGACAGCTCTTCGGACGGTGCTTGCGGTGCGGCGAAAGCGCCGTGGGCGCAGAGCAGGCCGGCGACGGCCCAGGCGGTGCGGCGGCGCTTGCCGTGGGGGGCGGTCTGGTGGGGTGCGTTCATTACGTATCCTCGGTTGTGGACTCTCGGTCCCCCCGGGGGTACGCACGCGGTCGGTCCGGATGCGAGGCGTTGGATGCGGCTTGTTATGTTTATGGGCCTTGCCTGCGCTCAGGCACCGTCGCTGCGACCGGTGCGATAGCCGGCCGTTCCCGGGATCGGCATGCGTCCATCGAGGCCGCATGCGGGTGGCGACGGTCGCGAACGACCTGCGATCGACTGTAGCGGCGCGGTCGTCGACGAATCCGGGAGGCGGTCGCGAAACGCATCCGCGCCCGGCCTGCGCTCGCATCGAAGCGGTCGAGGCGCGACCGCGGTCGCATTTGCGTTGCGATGCGGCAACCGTTCCGGGCCGCCGCGGGGTATAAAGCGGTCGGGGCGGCCAAGGCCCGGCCGATCGATACGGGCCGTCCTCACTGCACGAGGTGATGCGATGAAACGTGGCGCAAATGCAGTTGGCGCAGTTCTCTGCGGCTTGATGTTGTCCATGGCGCTGTGCGCCTGCAGCGGCCAGGCCGAGCGCGAGGCGGCGCAGAAACCGGCGCGCGCCGGTGTGCCGATCGACCGCAGCGAAACCGCCGAACGCCTGGCGAAGATGCGTGGCCAGGCGATCGCCGGCGACCAGGTCGCTTTGCACCAGAATGTGGAAGCGCTCGACCGCGACCTGCGTCGCGCGATCCGCCTGGTCGACCCGGCCCGCCGGATTGATCGCGAGAATGCGCGCATCGCCGCCAAGAGCGTGGCCGGCGTGCGTTCGGCGGTATGGGTGGACGGCGAAAACCTGTTGGCCATCGTCGACCGCAACGGCCAGCGCAGCTACGGCACCATCGATGCGATCTGCAACCGGCTCGAACCGATGGGCGACACGCTCGGGGTGGTGATCAATCTGCAGAGCGGGGCGGCGCAGACCGGCGACGAGCTCGAGATCCTCAGCCGCAACTGCCAGCTCAAGCCCGGCGAACGCGCCGTGGCGCAGGCCCATCGCCAGATCGACGTGCTGCCGCCGGACGTGCGCGCCCAACATCGCGCCAATGCCGACGCCGCCCTGAGCGGCCCGGACCGCAGCGGCGAGCGCGCCGAAAGCGAGCGCATCATCGAGGCCAGCACGCCGGAGCTGTAGCGCCATCCGGGATGTGCGAAAGAATGTGCCAGGGGACGAGGACGCCGGTCACGACGGTCCGGTGAGGCATTGTGCGTGTGCGCGGCGCCGCTTTGACCGACAATGGCCGCCCCACACACAGGAGGTGATGCATGATCCAGCGATTCGACGTCGGCGCGCGTTTGTCGGAAATGGCGATCCACAACGGCGTCGCCTACCTGGCCGGCCAGGTGCCCGACAGCGAGGACCTCGACATCGCCGGGCAGACCCGCGAAACCCTGGCCTCGATCGATGCCTTGCTCGCGCGCGCCGGCACCGACAAGACCCGCATCCTCATGGCGCAGATCTTCCTCGCCGACATGGAGGATTTCGCCGGCATGAACGCAGTGTGGGACCGTTGGGTCGCGGCCGGGCACACGCCGCCGCGCGCGACCGTGCAGGCACCGCTGGCAAATCCGAAATTCCGTGTCGAAATCGTGGTGACGGCCGCGCTGTAAGCGGCCGTTCTCCCGCGACCGTCGCCGCAGTGCGGTGCGGTCGCTCCGGCGGACTCTGGTCCGCTCGGCGCCGGGCCAACTCAAGCCACTTCAGGCCGCTTCGGCCTGTTCGCGTTTGCGGGCCGCTTCCATGAAGGCCATCAGCAAAGGCCGCCCCGGCAACAGCTCGGGAAAGCGCTGGTCGTGGAATTCCGGATGCCATTGCACCCCGACCACGAAGCCGGCGCCGGTGCTGCGGATGCATTCGGGAATGCCGTCCTCCGACCAGGCTTCCACCTCCAGGCCCTCGCCGAGGCCCTTGATGCCCTGGTGGTGGATCGAATTGACCCGGGCCTGCGCCTGCGCTTGCGGATACAGATCGGCGAACCAGCCGCCCTCGCGGATCCTCAGCGAGTGCGCGTGCTCGTCGTAGCGCGCCGGAATGTAGTGCTGGTTGCGGGTGGCGCCGCCGTCGACCAGGTCTTGATAGAGATTGCCGCCGTGGGCGACGTTGATCAGCTGCATGCCGCGGCAGATACCGAGCACCGGCTTGCCGGCCTCGATGAAGGCGCGCAGCAGGTTCAACTCGAAGCGGTCGCGTTCCGGGTCGGTGGTCATCAGCATTTCGCTGGGGCGCTCGCCGTAGGCCTGCGGGTCGATGTCGGCGCCGCCCTGCAGGATCAGGCCGTCGAGCGAACGCGCGTAATCGCGCACCGACAAGTCGGTGGCCTGCACTTCGCCGAGGGCGTCGACGGTCGGGATCATCACCACCAGCGCGCCGCTCGACATGACCCAGTGCGCCATCGATTGCTCGAGGTATTGCAGGGTCTTGTTGCGGAAGCCGTAGGACGGCGGCAGGTTGCGCATCAGGCGCGGCGACAGGCCGATCAGCAGTTTACGGGCGGGCGCGGGCATGGCGGGGTCTCGGTCGGTCGCGGGCATCGTCGCGGGCCTCAGGCAGCGGGTACGGTGGTGTGCAGCAGCCAATCGACCACCGACTTCAGCGCTGCCGCGCGGGTCGCGCCGCCGTCGCGTTGTTGGCGGTACAACGCCAGTTGCGCATGCGCGCTGGTGCCTCGCGCCAGGATGTCGTCGATCGAAGCCAGGGCCTCGACGCAACCCAGCGCTTGCGCGTCCTCGCGGCAGAGTGCGCGCAATCGTTGCAACTGGGCCAGCGCCGGCTCGGTGTTGCCGCGTTCGTCGATGAACTCGGCCTGCAGGCCGAAGCGTTTTGCGCGCCAGCGGTTTTCGTCGATGATCCGGCGCACGGCGGCGTTGCACGCCGGCGCCTCGGCCGGATGCATGACCAGATGACGCATCAGGCAGCGGTACAGCGCCGCGATCGCCAGGCTGTCGTCCAGGTGAGTGCAGGCATCGGCGATGCGCAACTCGACGGTCGGATAGTTAGGCGAGGGCCGGATCGCCCACCACAGCGAACTCGCATCGGCGATCGCGCCGGCGCGCACCAGCACCGCGGCAAAGGCATCGTAGTCGGCTTCGCTCTCGAAGAAATCCGGAATGCCGGTGCGCGGCCATTCGTCGTACATGGCTTGGCGATAACTCATCAGGCCGGTACGCAGGCGGTCCCAGAACGGCGACGAGGTCGACAGCGCCAGCAACAGCGGCAGCCACGGCATCGCCCGGTTCATGACCTGGACCCGGTCGACGTCGTCGGGCAACTGCACGTGCACGTGCAGGCCGCAGACCAGGCTGCGCCGCGCGACGACCTGGAAATCCTCGACCAGGCGCCGGTAGCGCGGCTTGTCGGTCTCGCTCTGTTCGCGCCACAGGCCCAGCGGATGGGTGCCGGCGGCGAGCAGGGCCAGCCCATGTTCGTGCGCGAGTGCGGACAGGCCGCGGCGCAGATCGCCGAGTTGGCGCCGGGCCTGGCCGACGTCGCACAGGATCGGCGAGGCGATTTCGATCTGCGCCTGCAGCAGTTCGCTCTCGATGGCATCGCCGAACTCGGCGCGGGCCCGCTTCCACAAACGCGACGGCACTTGCGAGGCCAGCAGCCGGGATTCCGGGCGGACCAGGAAGAATTCCTCCTCGATGCCGAAACTGTAATCGCACTGCGCGCTCATCGCGGATCGTTCCGCGACTGCGACCGGGTCGATGTCGTCATGCGCCCAAGGTAGCGCCCCGGATGTAAGCGCGAGTTGAAGAGAGGCGGCCGGCGCGCGCGGCCGCCTCTGCCCGGGACTCCGTTCGAGGGTCTACTTCAACGGCAGGCAGATCGCGGTCTTCCATTCGGCCGGCGGCAGGCTCGAGGGGTCGTTGAGGTATTCCTCGTACACCGGCGCGTCGCCGGCCTCTTCGAAGCTCGCCGGCAGCCATTGGCAGAACAGCCAGTCGTAGGCGCGGTGCAGCTCGTTGTAGGGGCCGGTGTGCACGACCACGGCATGACGGCCGCCGGCGATCTCGACCCAGCGCATGCCGTCGCCGAGCTCGGTGCCGCCCGGCACCGTTAGGCAGGCATCGGAACGCAGTTGCTCCTGCGGGGTGTCGGCCGGGCTGTCGTAATAGATGCCGAGGCAGCGCGTGTCCTGGCGCATCAGGCCGCGCGGGCCGGCCCAGGCGTACAAGGCGTGGAAAGTGTTGCCAATGGCTTGATAGTCGCCGGCATGCGGCAGGGCGACCGTGCGGATCGGGGCGAGGGTGGTGATTTCGGCGCTGTACATCAGACTCTCCAGGGTCGGGTCGAAGGCTGCGCGCGACAACGCGGGCAGGGCGGCACGACGCTTGCGGAACGCGGCCGGCGCACAGGCGTAGGTGGCGCCGAATGCACGGGTGAAGGCCGCCACGCTGCCATAGCCGGCGCGGCCGGCGATCTGGGCGATGCTGTGTTCGCTGGTCAGCAGATCGTTGGCGGCGCGATGCAGGCGCAAGCGGCGCTGGGTGCTGGCGATGGTCTCGCCCATCAGGCCGTGATAGACCCGATGGAAATGGAACGGCGAGAAATGCCCGGCTTGCGCGAGTTGGGCCAAGGTCAGCGGCTGGTCGAGCCGGCTCGACATGAAGGCGATGACCTTCTCGATGCGAGCGCTGTAGTGGTCGAAGGTGCTGCTGCGGTTCAAGCGGGGCTCCGGTGGCGTCGCGCGGCGCCAGTCTGGGCCGGCGGACTTGATCCAGGTTGCGGATTTGCGGAAAGCGCCCGGTCGGGGCGGGCGACGATGATCGTCGCGATGCGCTGTCGGCATGCCGTCGCCGCAGCGAAGTTTCCGCCATCGAGCAGGTGGCCCGAGCTTTACCCAAGGCGGTGCGTCAGGCGAAGGCGGCGCGCTCGTTGTCGCTCAAGGCCGGCACCGCCGCGCGGCCGGAGATCGAGGATTCCACCGCCGCTTCCAGTACCGCCATCACCGCGATCGCCTGCGCCGGCGTCACCGGATTCTCGCCGTACCCGAGCAGCGCATCGCGTATCGCCATGTAGTAACGGCGTTGGTCGCCGGCCGGTGTCGGCAAACGCCGGGTCGCCTCGCCGTCGTGCAGGATCAATTCATCCTCGTCGCGGCCCCAGTCGGGCGCACCCGGGCGCATGCCCGATAACAATTGCGCTTCCTGACGGTCGGCCAGGGACTTGACCACGCTGCCGCGGGCTCCGTGCACCAGGAAACGCGGGCTGCCGCCGGCGGCGAGCATGCTGCCGTGCAGGACCACCCGGAGAGCGCCGTATTCGAGCACCGCATGCGCCCAGTCGCTGACCTGCGCGCCGGGACGCTGGGTCGCCAGGCTGGCGATCACCCGCTCGGGCAGGCCGA
Organism: Lysobacter antibioticus; assembly: GCF_001442535.1. Taxonomy (NCBI): domain Bacteria; kingdom Pseudomonadati; phylum Pseudomonadota; class Gammaproteobacteria; order Lysobacterales; family Lysobacteraceae; genus Lysobacter; species Lysobacter antibioticus. Next base: position 120,099 of record NZ_CP013141.1, read on the forward strand.
ACAGGTGCAAGGCCTGGTCGACCAAGTGCGGGCCGAGGTCCCACCACAGCCCGCTACCCGGGCCGGCCTGTTCGCGCCAGCGTTCGCGCACCTGCGGCCGGTAGCGGTCGATATGCGATTCGAAATGCGCGACCTCGCCCAGCAGGCCGTCGTCGATGACCTGCCTGATGCCGAGGTAGTCGCTGTCCCAACGCCGGTTCTGGAACACCGACAGCAGGCGCCCGTGTTGGGCGGCCAACGCGGCCAACTCGCGCGCTTGCGCGAGGTCGAGAGTGAAGGGCTTGTCGACCACGACGTGCTTGCCGGCGGCGAGCGCGGCGCGCGCGAGCGGGGCGTGGCTGTCGTTCGGCGTGGCGATGACCACCAGGTCGGCGCGCGCATCGGTCGCCGCCGCAAAGGGATCGGTGAGCACCGCGACCTCGGCATGATCGGCCTGGACCTTGCCGGCGTCGCGCGAGCCGACCACGCTCAGGCGCAAGCCCGGCGTCGCCGAGATCAAGGGCGCATGGAAGGTCTGACCGGCGAAGCCGTAGCCGATCAGGGCGACGCGGATGGAGGGTGCGCTCATTGCCGGGACTCATGCGGGGGATGCGCACACCTTGCCGGATCGGCGCGTGTGCGGCCACCGGGGGGCGGGTCAGTCGGGTTGCATCTCGTGTGCACAGGCTGTGCCGGAGCGGCACGGTTGCTTGCGAGGACTAGGGTTGCGGCCCCATAACGGCCCGATTCGGCCTGATTCGGCCTGATTCGGCCTGATTCGGCCTGATTCGGCCTGATTCGGCCCGATATGGGCGCGATCGGACGCAGCGCGGTCGCGGCTTGTGACCAAAGGAAATCCCTGCGGGACGCCGCTCCTACCGTGATAGTGCGTGGCGGCCTCGCCAGCGAGGGCCCGGATCGGGTAACAATTCAACGGTCTCCAGGTTGGAAAACGCAATGAGCGCAGCAGCACCGGCGTCCGCCAATTCCCCATCCCGCGTGCTGTTCGCCAGCCTGATCGGTACCACCATCGAGTTCTTCGACTTCTACATCTACGCCACCGCGGCGGTGTTGGTGTTCCCGAAGTTGTTCTTCCCCTCGGCCGATCCGGCCTCGGCGACTTTGCAGTCGCTGGCGACCTTCGCCCTGGCGTTCTTCGCTCGTCCGGTCGGTTCGGCGGTGTTCGGCCATTTCGGCGACCGCGTCGGGCGCAAGGCCACCCTGGTCGCGGCGCTGCTGACCATGGGCCTGTCGACGGTGGCGATCGGCCTGTTGCCGACCCATCACAGCATCGGCATCGCCGCGCCGATCCTGTTGGCGCTGTGCCGCTTCGGCCAGGGCCTGGGGCTCGGCGGCGAGTGGGGCGGTGCGGTGCTGCTGGCGACCGAGAACGCGCCGCCCGGCAAACGCGCCTGGTACGGCATGTTCCCGCAGCTCGGCGCGCCGATCGGCTTCTTCCTGTCGACCGGCATCTTCCTGCTGCTGACCGACACCATGGGCGACGAGGCCTTCTTCGCCTGGGGCTGGCGGGTGCCATTCCTGGCCAGCGCGGTGCTGGTGTTCGTCGGCCTGTGGGTGCGGCTGCGGATCAGCGAGACCCCGGCCTTCCAGCGCGCGATCGATCACCACGAGCGTGTGCGCCTGCCGATGCTCGAGGTGCTGATCAAGCATCCTCGCGCCCTGGTCGCCGGCACTTTCGCCGCGCTCGCCACTTTCGTGCTGTTCTATCTTATGACGGTGTTCGCGTTGAGCTGGGGCACCTCGCAACTGGGCTATTCGCGCGAGCAGTTCCTGCAACTGCAACTCGGCGGCGTGTTGTGTTTCGCCGCGACCATCCCGTTGTCGGCGGTCTTCGCCGATCGCCGCGGCCGGCGCCTGGCGATGATCCTGTCGACCTTGGCGATCATGCTATTCGGGATTTTCTTCGCGCCCTTGTTCGCAACCGGCAGCGCCTGGGGCACCTTGCTGTTCCTCGGGCTCGGCCTGGGCATCATGGGCCTGACCTACGGCCCGCTCGGCACCATCCTCGCCGAGATGTTCCCGACCCCGGTGCGCTACACCGGCGCATCGCTGGCTTTCAACCTGGCCGGCATCTTCGGCGCGTCGCTGGCGCCCTACATCGCGACCTGGCTTGCCGGCCGCTACGGCCTGGCCTATGTCGGCTATTACCTGGCCGCGGCGGCGGCGTTGACCCTGATCGCCTTGCTGGCGGTGCGCGAGGATCGCAGCGCGGTTTGAACTTGCGGTCGATGATCGGCGCGGTGCGACGCTAACGGGCGCTGTGAAGCGAGTCCTTGCGCTTGCGCGTCTTCGCGATCATGTCGGCGGCGCGCGGTTGGCCCAGATAGCCGAACACCGCGTGCAGCACCCGCCGTTGCAGCGGCGCGGCCTCGGTTTCGCCGCGTTCGCCGGCGGCATCGACGAGGCTGCGGACGATGGCGATGGTGTCCAGAGCGAGGATCTCGGCCTCGGTCGTCCCGTCGCCCACGCTGACGGGCGCGTCGGGCCGTCGCAGCAAGGCGAGCACGCAGGTCTGCGCGGCACGGTCGACCTGCAGATCGCGGTCGCGCATCGGCAGCCGCCGCTCCTCGAAATCCAGCAGCCTGGCCAAGGCCGGCCGATGCAGTTGATGCGCAGTCGCCGCGCGCACCAGGGCGACCACGCCGTCGACGTAGCTCGCCTGCTCCGGCACCGCGGCCAGATCGGCGAGCAGGGTCGCGGTCTCGCGCTCGATCAGCGCGGCGGTCAACGCGTCCTTGTTGGGGAAGTATTGGTACAGCGAGCCGACGCTGACGCCGGCGCGTTCGGCGACGGCGTTAGTGTTGTACGCCGGCAGGCCGCCGCGTTCGAGAATGCGAGCCGCCGCTTCCAGGATCGCCGCGACGGTCTCGGCGGCGCGGCTTTGGCTGGGTTTTTTACGCGGTTTCAGGCTGATTTTGCGGCGCGGCGAGGGCATGGCGAATGCGAGTAGTTAATGTGAGCAATAGCTCATATTGTGTTCTCACTTTCCCCGCAACGCCAACGAGAACCTCATGAGCGAGCAACAAGAAACTTTCCCCCTGACCGTGTTCATGCTGGTCAAGACCCAGCCAGAGTGGCTCGGTTTCGACATCGACACCCGCTTCCGTCTGCTCGAGGAGCACGTCGCCCCGATCCTGCGCAAGCACCGCGACGAGGTCGGCCTGTGCTTCTACGACATCGAGTTCTACAACGCCCGAGTCACCGATATCTGGCAATGGCAGGCGCGCAGCCACCATGCCTACGAACTGGTGGTCGAAGCGCTACGCGAAACGCCGTTCTGGGACCGCTATTTCGCCATCGTCGAGATCCTGCCGGGCGTCGAGAACGCCTATGCGAGCAATTACGGCCGAACGCCGCTCGCGGCCTGAGCGTCGGTGCCGTCGGACGCCGCCGCGGCGTTGCTTTCGCGCCGCGTCGCGGCTTCCAGCTCGAGCTGGGTCAGGTACAGGCGCAGGTCGAACTCGTGCTGGTGATAGTCCGGGTTCATGTGCGCGCACAGCTGATAGAAAGGCTTGTCGTGGTCGCGGTGCTTGAGGTGGGCCAGCTCGTGCACCGCGATCATCTCCAGGAACTCGGCCGGCGCATCGCGGAACAAGGTGGCGATGCGGATCTCGCGCGCGGCCTTGAGCCGGCCGCCCTGGACCCGCGAGATCGCGGTGTGGGTGCCCAGCGCATGCCGCACCACATGCAGCTTATTGTCGTAGATGACCTTGTTGAGCGGGTCGCTCTTGCGCATGTAGCGGTCCTTGATCTCGACCACGTACTCGAACAAGGCCTTGTCGTCGCGCACCTGGTGGCGGCTGCTGTAACGATTGCGCAGCACTTCGCCCAGGCGCCCGCTGTCGATCAGCGCGCGCACCTGGTTCAGCACGCGCTCGTTGTAGCCGCGCAGGTAGCGAAGGTCGTCCATGCGCGAACGATACGGCAAACCCGTCTTGGGCCGCGAGACGGCGGCCCGGGCCGCCGCCGCGCCGGCGCTGAATTGGGACTCAGGGCCGGTATTCGACCCGCAATTTCGCGCTCGCGCCGCGGTCGATCCACAGGTGGTGGGTGGCGCCCGGCGGCTGTTCGAAACGCAGGCGCAACTGGGTGCGGCCGCCGCGGTTGAGCGCATTCAGGCCGGCCGCGCTGAATGCGGTGCTGGTCTGGCGGCCGCCGCTGAAGCGCGCGAGTTCCGCCACCGCCGCTGCATCGGCCGAGGCGGCGTAGTCGCCGGTTTCGATGGTGCAGGCGCCGAAGCAGCCGCTGCGCGCATCGACCAGCAGGCGATTGCCGGCCGGCTGGCTCCAGGGATCGCCGTAGGCGCTGCGATAGGCGACGCTGAGCGAGGCCGCGACGATCTCAGCGCCATCGGGCAGGGCCGAGGTGTCGAACGACAACAGGCTGCGGTTGTGTTTGCCGTCGCTGCCGCGGCCGATCGCCAAGCCGTAGCTCGCTTCGAGCGCGCCGACCGCTGCCGCGCTGGCATCGGCATTGGCCTTGACGTAACCGTCGTTGATGTCTTCGTTGTCGAATTCCATCACCAAGGGCGGTCCGTTGCCGCCGCCGCTGACCTCGACCTGGACCGCGAGCGAGGTGGCGGTATTGCCGGTTACGTCCTCGGCGCGTGCCTGCAGATTGTGGATGCCGTTGCTGGCGGTGCTGCTGTCCCAGCTCGCCGCATACGGCGCTTCGCCATCGCTGGCGAGCAAGGCGCCGTCGACCAGGAAGTCCACCCGCTCCACGCCGACGTAGTCGCTGGCATTCGCGCTGAGGGCGACCACGCCGCTGACCGAGGCGCCGTTGGCCGGCGAGGTCAGGGCGACCTGCGGTGGGTTCGGATCGATATCGTCCAGCCCCCAGAAGCGGCCGATGTAGTAGCTCGAACACAGGTTGACGTCGAGTACGTAAGCGCCGGCCGTGCCGCACTGGCTTTCGCCGCTGCCGGGGTCGACCGGCGTGCCGTGGCCCATGCCGGTGATCGAGTAGGTTTCGACGCGCGCCTGTCCGGCGGCATCGCGATACACCTTGTGCGGATAGCCGGCGATGCTGTCCTCGACGTCGGCGACAGCGTCGATGCCGTGTACGTTGGTCCATTGCTGCAGGCTTTCGGCTTGATTGGCCGGACGCACGACGTAGTCGGCGTCGCCGTGCCAGATCGAGACGATCGGCCAGGGGCCGGCGTGGCTGCTCGCGGCGCGCACCTTGTCGCCCCATTGCGCCGGCGTCAGGTCGGTGCCGGGCGACATGCACGAGAACGCCGCGCTCGAACCGAGCGCGCAGCGGTAGGGAATGCCGGCGACGATGGCGCCGCCGGCGAACACCTCGGGATAGGTCGCCAGCATCACCGCGGTCATGGCGCCGCCCGAAGACAGGCCGGTGACGTAGACGCGATGGGCGGCGCTGGCGTGATCGCTGCGCATGCGCTCGATCATCTGCCTGATCGACAAGGCCTCGCCCTGGCCGCGCGTGCTGTCGCCGCTCTCGAACCAATTGAAGCAGGCGTTGGCGTTGTTGGCGCTCTGCTGCTGCGGCAGCAGCAAGGCGAAATGCCAGCGCTGGGCGAGCAACTCCCAACCGGTTTCGGCGTCGTAGCTGGCCGCACTCTGGGCGCAGCCGTGCAGAGCCACGACCAGCGGCGCATCGGCCGGCAATCCCGGCGGCACGTACTTGTACATGCGCAGATTGCCCGGGTTGCTGCCGAAGCCGGTGACTTCGGTCAGGGCCAGCGCCGGCGTCGCCGCGCACAGCGCGCCGAGGGCGAGGGCGAAGCCGGCGATGCGCGCGGCCGCGCGATGCGGACGCGGGGTGACGGAGGGACGGTGCAAAGCGGACATGCGATCGACTCCCGCGCCGGTAGCGAGTCCGGCGTGGCCGCAGTGGGCCACCGCGGGCCCGCGCCCGCCATCGTCCGATGGGGCACATTGCGCTGCAGCACGGGGCCGCACCGCTGCGTCGCGGCTGGGCGATACTGCCGCGGGCCGCGGTCGAGCGGCCGCAGATGCCGATACGGAGCGGTCCACATGCACTACCTGTCTCAAGACCTGGCCTGGGTGATCGACGGCTTGCCGCCGTTGGCCCTGGCCAAGCCGCATTTCCTCGCCGCCATGCTCGCCGCCGGCGAAGAACATGCGCCGGTGCTGGCCGGATACCCGCAAGCGCGCCACGAAGACCTGGAGGCGTATTACCTCAGCCTGCGCGGCATCGGCGCTCTCGACGAGGATCTGCTCCACGACCTGCTGTTCGCGCATTCCTTTCGCGAGCTGGCTTGCGGCGCCTGGCTGGCGGCCTTGGCGCCGCAGCCCTCGTATCGCCGCTACCTGCTCGAAGCGCGCGATCGCGCGCCGCATCAGCAGTATCTGATCGATCTGGCCCTGGCCATGCTCGACGGCGAAGCCCGCGACGGCGGCGAATGGCCTTGCGATGCGCAGACCTTCGCCGATACGCAGCGTATCCGCGCCACGCTGGATGCCTTGCCGAGGCCTGCAGTGCCGCTGCGTCGCGCGCCCGCGCCGTCGCTACAGCAGCGTCTGCAGGAAGAGGATCAACGCATTCGCGAGCTCTACCGCCGCGAAGGCAGCGCCGCGACGCTGGCGGCGATCAGCGGCAGCGCTACGGCGTTCTATCGCATGGACTATCCGGCCTGGCATCGCCTCGGCTGTCCCCGCCTGGAGGAGTTCCTGGCCGGGCAGGGCGGCCGCGACGCTTGAATTCGCCGTTCGGCGCGGTTGCCGGCGGCCGCGACCGCATCAGGGGGCGCGTTCCCGCGCCGCCGCTCGTCGTCAGTAGCTCGACAGCCCGCTGGCTTCGCCGAAGCGGTACCAGAGTTTGCGCCAGCCCGATTCGTCGGCGTAGGCCGGATAGTCGACGCTGATGCCGCGGTGGTCGCCGTTGCCCCAGCTCTGCTCGAAATAACCCGCGGCCTGGCGTGCCACCGGCGCGTCGGACTCGGCCACCACGCGCGCGCTGCTTTCCAGGTTGTAGTCGTCGAGATTGCGGCGGGTGTAGTTGGCCGAGCCGGCGATCAGTTCGATGCGGCCGTCGCGGGCGGTCTTCAACAGCAGCTTGGCGTGGCATTGCTCGCCATGGGTGTCGCACCAGCGCAGCGGCACGCCGGCGGCATGCAGTTCGCTGGCGACCTGGCGATTGGGCACGCCGTCCTTCTTGCGCCCGAACGCGTCTTCGTTGGGATCGAGCAGCACACGCAAGGCGACGCCGCGTTTGTGCGCGGCGACCACGGCATTGACCAGGTCGCGATGGGAGAAATAGAACACCGCGATGTCGATGCGGTCGCCGCCGCGAGCGCCGTCGATGGCGGCGAGCAAGCCGTCGCGGATCCTGGCTTCGGTCAGCAACTGCACGCGCGGCGCCGAGGTGGTGTCGACGATGGTCGGCGGCGGCGCCGCGACCGGCAGGCCTTGCGGCCAACGCCCCCCGGACATCGCCACTACCGCGCGCTCACTCATCAGCACGTCGAGCGCGGCCGCGCCGCGAAAGCGCAGGGCGATATTGCCGTGGCGGCTGCTGCCGTCGTGCGGATTGGCCGAGGACACTAGGGCGGTCCACCCATCGCCTTCGTCGACGACCAAAGTCTTGCGATGGTTGGCGTTGAGGTTGAACAGCGCGAGCCAACTGCGCAGAGTGACCTTGCCCGGCCCGAACGGATTCGCGAGCCAGCCGCCCTGCGCGTCGTTGCCGGCCCAACTGCAGCACAGATGCCACAGCCCCGACCAGGTCGGGTTCGGCGTGCGCAGGCGCCGCAGGTCGGTGATCACCACCTCCACGCCGGCCGCGCGCAAGGCCTGCAGCTGCGGCGATTCGAGGCCGCCGTACACGGTATTGATCGGATCGGTGATCAGCACGGCGCGCAACTGCGGCACGGCGCGCTTGCGTGCGATCAAAGTCGCGCTGAGCTCGGCGCTGAGGCGGCGGTGCCGCGGGCTGCCGGCATCGGTGCCGAAGTCGTTGAACAGGAACAGGTCGGCGACCACGCCGCGCTGCGCCTGGCCGATCAAGCGCAGGGTTTCGTCGAACACGTGTTGCTCGGCGAGCCCTTGTTTGGCGCCGTCGACCCAGGTGACGTCGGTCAGCAACTCGACATTGTCGGCCGAACGCAAGGGCCAGTGCTGGCCGATGCCGGGCGGCAAGGGTTTGTAGACGTGATAGACGCCCATCGCCAACCAGGCCAGCGCGAATACAGCGAGGGCCGAACGCAGCCAGCGGCGTCGGCGAGGGGCGGGCGGATCGAGTTCGATGTTCAAGGTATTCCTGTCGGCTGGCGCCGTGCATTCCGTGACGAAGTTATAGGACTGGACATGCCGTGTCAGTGTGGCTCGGCATAGACGCCGAGCGAGCCTTGCGACGACACCGCGATGCAGGGTGCGGCATGGCCGGTCAAGGCGAGGTCATGCGCAAGCCGATGGTGCATTGCAGCGGCGTAATTGACAGTTGACATCGACCGGTCCGAGCGCGCAGCGTGTCGGCGCGGAGTTGAGGCGACGGGGTTCGATGGCGGCACGTTATCGCTCCGGAGCAAAGGGCTTCGCTTACGTTCGACGTCAACGATCGGGACCGGCCCAGGCTCGGACATCGATGAACGGATGTCCGGGATGGACTGTGACCGATTTCACTTATGTTGTGAACAAGGAGAAGTTTATGCAACAGATCGACGACATCGTTTCGGGCTGGCTGAGCGGTGCGGAAGGCGGCATGGAAAATCCTGCCGGTCCGCTGTACATCGAAGGCATGTCCGCGACCGAAGCCGCGTTGACCGACAGCAGCCTGCCGCTGTTTACGCGTTGCAGCAGCTGTAGCGCTTCCAGCGGCGGCCAGTGCTGCTAAGCCGCAGCTGAGCTGAAGGGCTCGCTCCCGACCCGCGTCGGGAGCGAGTTTCGCAAGCGGCGACGACGATAAGGTTCGCCGCCGCCGACACCGCCACGACCCCGGTCGCACGGCTCTGCCGCAGCTGCATCGCTGCGCCGTGCATCCACCGCCATACCGGGCAGCGCCGCGCGCCGGATAGAGGCCGCCGCCGCGATGCGCGCCGCGCCAGCCGGGCTCGTGTTTGCTTCCCATCGATCCAGGCAGGACGCATCGAACCGATGAGCGAAACCCGTAGCGGCGAATCGTTTTTACCGATCATCGAGCTGTTCACCGCCGACGCGCGCCGCGCGCTCGGCGCAAGCCTGCAAGCGCTGGCGCCGGGCCTGCACGGCGACGAGATCGCCTTGCTGCGCCGGGTCGGCGAACAAGGCCTCAACGACAACGCCCGGCTCAAGATCAGCCGCACCCTGTTGCTGGAACTGCATGCGGCCAAGCTGGGCGGGCAACTGAACGCCGAAGACGACGCCGGCCAGTTCGCACAGTTCATCGCCCTGGCCACGCAGCCGGAATTCGACCCGCATCTGCGCCGCCGCTATCCGGCGCTGCACGAACGCCTGGGCCGTTCCCTGGAACTGCAACGGCTGGCGCTGGAAGCGCTGGCGGCGCGTTTCGCCGCCGATCGCGAGGCCTTGTCGGTATTGCTCGGCCGGCCGGCCGGGCGTCTGCTCGCGGTACAACCGGGCGAGGGCGACCTGCACGACGGCGGCCAGACCGTCGCCCGCCTGACCCTGGAAGGCGGGCGGGTGATGTACAAGCCGCGCTCGCTGAATATCGATCTCGCGCTGGACGTCTTCCTCGGCCGGGTGTTCGCCGACGATGCGCAGCGCATCCGCGTGCCGCATGCGCTCGACCGCGGCGCCTACGGCTGGGCCGGTTTCGTCGAGCATCGTTACTGCGAGGGCGACGACGAACTCGCCGGCTTCTATCGCAACCTCGGCCATTGGCTGGCGGTAATGCAATTGCTCGGCGGTACCGACATCCACCAGGAAAACCTGATCGCGGCCGGGCCGGTGCCGGTCGTCATCGACGTCGAGAGCCTGTTCGCGGTCGAAGTCGAGCCGCCGCCGTCCGGGCGCGGGCACGCTTTCGATCTGGCCTCCGAATTGATCCGCACCTCGGTGCTGCGCACCGGCATCGTGCCGTTCCGCGCGCCGACGCTGGGCTTGGGCGGCATCGACCTGTCCGCGGCCGGGGGCTTGCCCGGCGAGCAGCCGCAGATCCGCGTGCCGACCATCGCCGACGAGGGCACGATGCGGGCGCGGCTGGCGGTGGTCAGCGCCGACTTCGGCCAGTCGCAGAACCATCCCAGCCCGCATCCGGACGTGTCGCGCTATTGGGACCGCATTACCGACGGTTTCCTGGCCGCGACCGCGCGTCTGCGCGCGCTCGATGCGGACGGCGCGCTGGCGCCGCTGTTGCAAGGTTTTCTCGGCTGCCGGGTGCGCGACATCCGCCGCCCGACTCAAGCCTATGTCGAGATCATGCGCATGCTCTGGCACCCGGCCTCGTTGCACGACGAGCCCAAGGCGATCGAGCGCGCCCGCGACATCCTGGCGCGCAACGCGGCGGTGTTGCCGATCGCGCCGTCGGCGCCGGCCGAGATCGACGGCGAGATCGACGATATGCGCCGCGGCGACGTACCGATCTTCGTCGCTTCGCTCGACGCGGCACGCATCGAGGAAGCGCTGGTGCATTGGCGCGGCATGCGGGTCGAGCTGGAAGAGCTGACCATCCGCAGCGCCCTGGTCACGGTCGACCTCAATCAACGCCTGGGCCGGAACGAACGCGTACGCAGCGACGTCTTCGCTCGTCATCCGCATGCCGAACGCCTCGATGCGCGCCGGCGCGCGGTGGCCGCGCGCGCGGTCGAACAACTGCTGCAACTGGCGGTGCGCGGGAGCGACGGCACGGTGACCTGGATCAGCCCGGTGCTCGGCGATACCGGTTGGGTCACGCGTCCGCTGCAGGCCGACCTCTACACCGGCCTGGGCGGGGTGGCGCTGGCGCTGGCCGGTTATCTGCACGAAGTCGGGCAGGGCCGCGCAGACCCGGTCGACGGCGCCGAGGCCGCGCTCGACGGCGCCATCGCGGTGATGCGCGCGATCGAAACGCAGGACCGGCCGACCACGGTCGGCGGCATGATCGGCTTTGGTGCGCAGGTCTGGACCTGGGTTGCGCTGCACGATCTGTTGCGGCGACCGCAGATGCTGGAGTGGGCGGTCGAACGCGCCGAGGCGATGGCCCAGGCCGGCTTCGACGGCGACCAATACCTCGACCTGCTCGAAGGCGCCAGCGGCACCATCGTGCCCTTGCTGCAACTGGCCGAAGTGCATGCCGACCCGCGTTGGCCGGCGTTGGCCGCGCAAGCCGCGCGCTATATGGAAACCCAGGCGATCGTCGACGAACGCGGCGCGCGCTGGCCGTCGACGATCTTCGCCGAGCCGGTCGGCGGTTTCGCCCACGGTGCCAGCGGCATCGGCTGGGCGCTCACCCGGATCGGGCTCAGCGAGGCCGGCGATGCCGACGAGCGCGCGCGCTGGCTGACGCTGGCCGAACGGGCCTTCGCTTTCGAAGACAGCCTCTACGACGAGGCGGCCGGCAGTTGGCTCGACGCGCGTGTGCCCGACGAACGCCAGTTCCTGCATGCCTGGTGCCACGGCAGCGTCGGCATCGGCTTGGCCGCGAGCGATCTCTATGCCCGTACCGGCGAGGCCCGGCACCTGCGCACTCTGCGACGCGCGGCCGCCGCGGCTGGCCGCGACGGTTGGGGGCTCGGGCATACGCTGTGCCATGGCGACCTGGCGCTGTGGGAGTTGCTGACCCGTGCCGCGCGCCTGGACCCGGACGGCGGCGCCCAGACCGACCCGGTCGAGCACAGCGCCCAGATCGTCTCGGCGATCGAGGAACATCGCGGCGCGGTCGGCAGCCGCGCCCGCGATGCTTTCACCCCGGGGTTGATGACCGGGGTGGCCGGCGCCATCCACACCCTCAACCGCATGCACCCGCAATGCGCTCTGGCCTCGCCCTTGCTGTTCGAGCGGCATGCGCCGGGGTAAGCGCCGCGGCCGCCACAAATCCGTCATGGGCGAGGCCTAGGCTGGCAGGATGAACATCCTGATGCTGTCGGACGTGTACTTCCCGCGGGTCAACGGCGTGTCGACCTCGATCCGCACTTTCGCCCAGTCGCTGGCGCGCAGCGGGCATGCGGTGACCCTGGTCGTGCCCGACTACGGTCCCGGCAGCGGCCAGGAGCTGCACGACAGCGACGAGTTCGAGATCGTCCGGTTACAGGCGCGGGTGATCTTCTTCGACCCCGAAGACCGTCTGATCCGCGCACCGGAACTGCGCCGGATTCTGCCGCAACTGGCGCAGCGGCACTGGGACGTGATCCACATCCACACGCCGTTCCGCGCCCACCGACTCGGCGTGCAACTGGCGCAAGCCAGCGGCCGGCCCACGGTCGAGACTTACCACACCTATTTCGAGGAATATATCGGCCACTACCTGCCGTGGGCGCCGGCGCCGCTGCTGCGCTTCGTCGCCCGGCGCGTGTCGCGCACGCTCTGCCACGGCGTCGATCACCTCATCGTGCCGACCGCGCAAATGGTCGAGGTGCTGGACCGCTACGGCGTGACCACGCCGTCGACGGTGCTGCCGACCGGCATCGACCTGAGCGAGTTCGCCCGCGGCGACGGCGCGCGTTTCCGCGCCGAGCACGAGATCGATGCGCGGCGGCCGACCATCGTCACGGTGAGCCGGCTCGCGGTGGAAAAGAACATCGCCTTCCTGTTGCAGGTGGCGCGGCGCCTGATCGCCGATTTCCCCGAGCTCATGTTCATCATCGCCGGCGAGGGGCCGGATGCGGAGCGCCTCAAGCGCCTGTCGAAGGAGTTCGGCCTGGAACGCAACGTGCGTTTCTTCGGCAACCTCGACCGCCGCACCAGCCTGCTCGATGCCTACCGCGCCGGCGATGCCTTCGTGTTCGCCTCGCCGACCGAAACCCAGGGCTTGGTGCTGATCGAAGCGATGGCGCTCGGCGTGCCGATCGTCTCGACCGCGGTGATGGGCACGGCGACCGTCCTGCGCGGCGCGCGCAGCGCCGTGGTCAGCGAGGAGAACGTCGAAGCTTTCGCGAGGCACGTCGGCGATGTGCTGCGTTCGCCGCAGCGCCGCGCCGAACTGGCGGCGGCCGGCCCGCTCGACGCGCGCGCCTGGAGCACCGAAGGCCTGATGGAGCAGGTGGTGACCTTGTACCAACGCCTTGCCCAAGCCAAACCGGCGTTGATGACCACGACTTCGACGACGGCGACCGAGTTGTCGCGATAGGCTCGGCGCGAGGCCGCGGCTGCACGGTAGCGACTGACGTAGCTCCTACAGAGTTCCTGTCGTTACCGGCGCACATGTCGTGGACGTAAATATTTTGCCATTGCCATTGCCATTGCCGTAGCCGTAGCCGTAGCCGTGCTGTTGCTGTGCGCAGCTTCGCACTAGCGAAGGCAACAGAAGACCCGGAGGGCGGTGCGCAGGGATGCGCGCCGTTTTTCATCGGGACAGGGATGTCCCGTATGAAAAATCCCTGCGGAGGCATCGAACGCGCGGGCCTGTGATTCAAAAAGAAGCATTTTTCTTTGGTTACCTTTCTTTTGTTGCTTATGACAAAAGAAAGTAACCCGCCGCTTTAGTGGCGGAAGCTTTTGGCGTTTGATCCTGGTCGTGTTTCTGAGAAGCTTCAAGCAAGAGCAGGGCTTCCGTCCGCTGACGCGGCCGGGTTACTTTCTTTTGCTAAGCCCAAAAGAAAGCTAACCAAAGAAAAGGGCTCTCCTTGCAAGGGCACAAGCCACCAGTGCGATGCCCGCGCCGGGATTTTCCGATAAGACGTCCCTGTCTTATCGGAAAACGGCGCACGTCCTGTGCGCCGCCCTCCGGGTCTCCACTTGACCGGCAAAGCAGCAAAGCAGATCAGAATCTCGGCAACGGCAACGGCAACGGCAACAGCAACGGTTAAATTCCACTGTGCTGTTGCTGTGCGCAGATTCGCACTAGCGAAGGCAACAGAAGACCCGGAGGGCGGCACGCAGGGATGCGTGCCGTTTTTCATCGGGACAGGGATGTCCGGTATGAAAAATCCCCGCGGCGGCAACGCTCGTGCGGGCCTGTGATTCAAAAGAAAAGCATTTTTCTTTGGTTACCTTTCTTTTGTTGCTTATGACAAAAGAAAGTAACCCGCCGCTTTAGTGGCGGAAGCTCTTGGCGTTTTATCTAGATCTTGGTCTTGCTTGAAAGAGACGCCGCAAGACCATCGCAGCGCGGTCGCGGCTCGCGCCGCTCCTACCCTCGCGACAGCTCACGCCTTCGATCAATCGCGAAGGCGCTGAAAAACCTGCGAATCCCGCGGTCGCGACTTATGACCGAAGGAAATCCAGTAGGACGCCGCTCCTACAGGGACGGAGCCGCTGTGCCGTGTCGGTCGAGCAAGTGTGTGAGTAAAGCAAGTCTCAGGCCGCGGTCTTGCTGACCCGCACCCGCGCCGCCAGCATCAAGCCCAACAAGGCCAAGCCCAGCGCGATGGCGAACCCGCACAGATAGGCCAGGGTATGCGAGCGCGCCATCAGTGCCGCGAACAACGAGCCGCCGACCGCCAGCGCGGTGGCGGTGAAAATCGCATCGCCGAGATGCAGCGCCGAGGAGTTCACGCCCTGTTGTTCGGGCGGCGAGAGCTCGAGCATCAGCACTGACAGAGTCGGGTAGATCAGGCCCATGCCAAGGCCGGCGACGATCCAGCCGGCGACGCCGAGCGCGAGCGGAGCCTGCGTCCATACCAGCGTCGCGATCGCAATCACGCCGAGCGCGACCATCGCCATGCCGGCCTGCAGGAAGCGCTGCGGCGCCGCCGCGACCGCGGTGCGTCCGCGATACCAGGAGCCGCTCGACCAGCCGACCGCGCCCAGGGTCAATACCAGCCCGGCCCAGGTCGGCGACAGGCTGCGTTGCTGCGACAGCAACAGCGGGATGTAGGCCTCGGTGAGGAAGAACGCGCCCGCGCCGATGCCGCGCAGCGACACCACGGTCGGCAGGCCGCGTGCGGCGCGCAGGGCGCCGCGCGGCAGCAAGCGCGACGCCGCCAACGCCAGCGCAGCGAGCGCAGGGACCAGCACCGCCCAGGCCAGCCAGCCGCGTTGCTGGCCGCCGTAGTGCAGGGCGAGCAGGCTGGCCGTGGTCAACAACGCCCACAGCAGGCGTGTGCGTTGATCGGTGCCGGCATCGGCGCCGCCGGCAGTCGGGCCGAGGTTGCGTAGCGACGGCAGCACCAGCCACGCCGCCAACACGGCGGCGATCGGCACCGACAGGAACACCCAGCGCCAGCCGGCATGTTCGACGATCGCGCCGCTGATCGCCGGGCCGACCACCGCCGGTACCACCCAGGCCGCGGCGAACGCGGCGAAGATCCTGACCCGCAGTTGCGGCGGATAGACCCGGCCGACCACCACGTACAAGGCGACCGAGATCAATCCGCCGCCGAAGCCCTGGACGACGCGGCCGGCGATCAGCCAGCCGATCGACGGCGCCAGCCCGGCCGCGATCAGGCCCAGGGCGAACCAGACGATGCCCTGGCGCAACGGTGCGACCGGCCCGCGCGCGTCGGCCCAACGGCCGGCCGCGACCATGCCGACCACGCTCGCCGCGAGCGTGCCGCCGAAGGCGAGCGCGTACAGGGCCAGGCCGTCGAGCGCGCGGGCGACGCTCGGCATCGCCGTGGTCACCGCCAGGGCTTCGAAGGCGACCAAGGCCACCAGCGCGACCGCGCCGATGGTCAAGCTGCGGTAACGCGGCGCGTACAGACTTTCCGGAACCGCGGCCGCTTCGTCGTGGGTCGGCGCCAGGCCGAGACCGGCATCGGCGAGCGGGCGTTCGAGTGCGCTGGCCTCGTTCATGCGCTGTGCTTCATCGCCATGGCTTCGTAGACCATCAACACGACCTTGCCGCGGCCGTGGCCGCGTTCCACCGCGCGATGCGCTTCGGCGGCGCGGGTCAGCGGGAACATTTCGCGCACATGCACCAGCAGGCCGTGGCGCACGTGCATGGCCATCAGCTCGTGCAGATGCGCGCGGCTGCGTTGGCTGCGCAAGGTGCGCAGGCCGAGACGCCGGGCCTGGTCGGAGTCGCACAAGGTGGCGATGCGCGAGGGCGCCGCACCGAGCGCCAGCCAGCCCTCGTGCACTTCGCTGCCGAGCGCGTCGAAGATCGCATCGACGCCCTGCGGCGCCAGCGCGCGGGTCTGTTCGATGCCTTCGCGGTCGTCGAGCACCGGCTGCGCGCCGAGCGAGCGCAGATAATCGTGGTCGTTGGCGGCGGCGCTGCCGATCACCTGTGCGCCCCAGGCCCGCGCCAGTTGCACCGCGACGCTGCCGATGCCGCTGGCGGCGCCATGGATCAGCACGGTGTGGCCGTGTTCGACGCCGAGCACGCGCAAGGCGCCGAGCGCGCTCTGGCCGGTCGAGGGCAGGGCGCCGGCGACCGCCCAGGACATCGTCTCGGGCTTGTGCACGACTTGCTCGGCCGGCACCGTCAATACTTCGGCATAACTCATCGCCACCGCCCAGCCGAGCACTTCGTCGCCGATGTCGAGGTCGCGCACGCCGGCGCCGACCTGGTCGACGATGCCGGCGAACTCGTTGCCGAGGCGGCGCGGAAACGCCTGCCCGGCATCGGCCGCGCCGATGCCGCGACGCAGGGCGATGTCGCTGGGACGCACGCCGGCCGCGCGGACGCGGATCCGTACTTCACCGGGCCCGGCCTGCGGCATCGGCAGTTCGATGGCGTGCAGGACTTCGGGCGCGCCATAACGGTCGAATACCACCGCCTTGACCTGCGGCGGAACGGGCAGGGACGTCGTGGTGCGTTCGTAAGCGCGGGTGGGGGCCATGGCTTGACGTCGAAATGAGACCGAGTGCAGCATAGAACCTCAATATAAGTTGAGGTCAATAGCCGATGAGCATGACGATGGAGCTGACCGTGGGCCAGGTTGCGGAGCGCTCGGGCGTGGCGGTATCGGCCTTGCACTTCTACGAGTCGAAGGGCCTGATCCACAGCCTGCGCACGGCCGGCAACCAGCGCCGCTACAGCCGCGACACCTTGCGCCGCATCGCCATCATCCGCGTCGCCCAGCGCGTCGGCATGCCCCTGGCGACCATCCGCGAGGCGCTGGACACCTTGCCGGACTCGCGCGTGCCGACCCGCAGCGACTGGTCGCGCTTGTCGGCGACGTGGAAGGACGAGCTCGAGCAGCGCATCGCCAACCTGACCCTGATGCGCGACACCCTCGACCAGTGCATCGGCTGCGGTTGCCTGTCGATCGACCGTTGCCGGCTGGCCAACCCCGACGATACTTGGGGCGACCAGGGCGCGGGCGCGCAGCGTTGGGCGGCGGCCCTGCAACAAGCCAAACCGCGTCGCCGCGCCAAGTCGCCGGCTTGATGCGTGCGCCTGCCGCCTCGGTGCGGCAGAGCAGCGGACCCTCCGCCGTCGTACCATGGCGGCTTTCCCCTGCACGAATCCAGCCACCATGCCCATCTCGATGTATTCCGCGTCCGTCCCCGTGCTCAAGCAGTTGCTCGGCAGCCTGGCCGAGATCCTGGCCCGTACCGAAGCCCACGCGACCGAGCACAAGATCGACCACGACGCCTACCTGCAGGCGCGTCTGTTCCCGGACATGTTCCCCTTGTTGCGCCAGGTCCAGATCGCCTGCGACTTCGCCAAGGGCGTGAGCGCGCGCCTGGCCGACGTCGAGGTCCCGGTCTACGACGACAAGGAACGCAGCTTCGCCGAATTGCAGGCGCTGATCGCCAAGACCATCGGCTTCGTCGACGGCCTCGAGCCGGCCCTGTTCGAAGGCGCCGAAGACCGCGAAGTGGTGCTGCGTCCGGGCACGCCGAAGGAACGCCGCTTCGGCGGACACGACTACCTGGTGCACTACGGCCTGCCGCAGTTCTTCTTCCACGTAACCACCACCTACGCGATCCTGCGCGGCCATGGCGTCAACATCGGCAAGCGCGATTTCATGGGGAAATACTGAGGTAAGTCATCGCCGCAGGCCCGGCCGCCTGCCTCCTGCGCCCGCGCCGGGCGCCGCAGCCCGGTCGCCCCCGAAGGCCCGCATGCGCGGGCCTTCGTCGTTTCAGATCGAACCGCATAGCGCGCCGCCCGGTCTCCAGGGTAGGAGCGGCGCGAGGCGCGACCCACCGAAGAGACGATCGTAAGCGTGGTCACCGAAGCCCGGCCGTTCGGCTGCCTTAGGGCGCGCGCGCCGTACGTCTCGGCTCCGGGCACGGCGCTGGCATACACCTTTTGGATGGGTTGCGGCTTACGCCGCTCCTACATTATGAGGTGCGGCTTCGTCGCTCCCTTGTAGGAGCGGCGTAAGCCGCGACCGCGTTGTCGCACGCGCCAACGTCACCGCGAACGAGCGCGAGTCGCAACGCCTGCGACCGCGATGTGGCGTATTCGACAGACCGCCTCGCACCGCGCTGTCTCGGTCGCAGCACGACCACCGCGAATGCGCCTTCTGCGCGAACCCAGGCGAGCCGCCTCCGCCGGAAATCCGCCGCGCGATTCAATTTATTCGCTTCGCCTCTCTCTCCGTCTCGGCCTATGCGACGCCTGCCTGCGATCATGCTTTCCCGGTGGCGACAGGAGGTCGCAAGCGGGTCCGGACAGGGCGATGCAGGAGAAGGATCCCCGGTCGCCGTCGCGATCGAACGGCGATCCAGCGCAAGCAAGCGCAATCCGGAACAGACGATAGATCCGTTTCCATTCAGACCAAGGAGTAGGCATGTTGTCCAAGAGTATCCAGGGGCCCGTCGTACTGTGCCTGACGCTGCTCGCGAGCAGTGCCGGTGCGTTCGGCGCCCCGAGTTCGAGTTTCAGCCACGGTTTTGCGCGCGACGCGCAAAGCGAAACTGTCATGTCCAACCGTAGCGATGCGCTGCGTCCGTCGACGCCGATGTTCACCCAAGCCGGCTTCGGTCACTCCGACAGCCGTCATCCGGTGGCCCTCGTCGAAGACAGCGTGCGCGGCTTCAAGCGCTACGAACCGCTCGCCGCGGCGGACCTGGTCACCAACAGCGTCGACGGCGCGACCTCGACGGTCGCCTTGCGCGGTTCGATCGGCAGCGGCGCCTCGTTGAGCTACAGCATCGTCGAATCGCCGCGGCACGGTGCGGTGAGTTTGCAGGACGGTCAGGCGACCTATACGCCCGATCCGGATTTCGAAGGGGTCGATACCTACACCTATCGCGTCCATGCCGGCGATGCCAGCGTCGATGCCGTGGTGGCGGTGACTTCGATCCGCGGCCGGGCGCTGCCGCCGAGCGCCGCCGCGGCCTTGTAAACGCAGTTGCAGGGTTTTGCTGCTGTCGCGATCGATCTCGCGGCGGCGACGCAGGTACCCCTCAGAAAGGGGTAGGGGACGGTTTCCCGCGCCACGCGCGAAAGCCGACAACGCAGCCTCCAGGCCTACGTCCGCGCAGATAGCGCGGCGGGTCCGCCGATCACCGCGTCGTGGTGGTGACGGCAGGGCTGCGTCTTCCCCGGTGTCGACCGGTCCGCGGCGTCCGCCGGCTTCGAGCCTGGCGGGCGCCGCGGCCGGCACGGACCGCAAGGTTTGGAATCTTTCATCTCCGTCAGTGATGAAAGCAGGGACGGGCAGGGATCGCCCGCGCTGTCGGCGGCTCCGGCCGTCGTCCGCCGCGAACTGGGATCGCGGCGGCGCGTCCGGAGCCGGCGGCGGTGATCATCGGTTGCTCGTAGCCCAGCCTCGCCGGCCGAGGGGCGACGATGTCCCGTCTGCCGCCTCGCTGGCCGCTCTCTCGGCTGCGCGTTTGCCGGTGCGGTTCGGCTGGGAGCCAGGCGCCGCAGACGCCGGAAGGCTGACTGCGGCTCGCATGCAGCCGCGAATCCGTCGCAAAACCGACGACGGGACTTGCATCGGGCGCCGGACACGACGACGATGCGGCCTCGGCTTGGGGAGGCCTGCAATGGAACTACTGACGCTGGAACACTTCGCTGCGCACGTGAACGAGACCTACTCGGCGCAGCTCAACGACAACGAAGTGCCGTTCGTGCTGGTCGAGGCGCGGGCGTTGAGCACGCGTCCGCAGCAGGGCGAACGTGCGGCGTTCTCGCTGCTGTTCCGCAACGGCTCGTCTTTCCTGTTTCCGCAGCAGATCTACATGATGCGCCACGACTCCATCGGCGAAGTCGGCATCTTCCTGGTGCCGGTCGCGCGCGAGCGCGAAGGCTTTTTGTACCAGGCGATCTTCAACTGAAGCCAGCGCGCACGGGCCGTGTTGCGGCCGATTCTTGCGCTGCGGTTGATTCCTGAGTTTGGACGAGTCCGCATCGCGTGATGCGCTGCCGGCCGGCGATGCAGTGACGGGGCGCTTCAGCCCTGGGCCGGCGTCCAACGCATCATGATGTGGGTCGGCAGGGCTTCGACGACGCGGAAGCCGAGGCGGTCGTACAGCTGTTGCGCTGCGGTATTGGCGGACTCGACGTGCAGGCGCATGCCGCGCCCGAGCGCGGCGGCTTCCTGCTGCGCCATCGCGATCAGCGCGCCGCCCAGGCCTTGCCCGCAGCTCGCCGGCGCCAGGCTGATGTCGACCAGCAAGTGCTCGCGCGCCTCGCGTAACAGATAGAAGCGTCCGACCGGGCGGCCGGCCTGCTCGACGATGAGGAACTCGGCTTCGCCGTAGTGGCGCAGGTAGTGCACGTGCTGGAGCATGAACTGCTGGTCGAGAAAGGCGTGCAGGGCCGATTGCGGCCAGCCCAACTCGGCGAACTCCGGCGCCCGCAGATCGCGATAAAGCAGGCGCAGCCAGTCGATGTCCTCGCCGCACGCCGCACGCAGGCCGATCCCGCGCCCGCTCAGCGACGCGGGTAGGGGCCCTATGCCGCTGCGTTCTTGCGGGAACGACAGCGGCGCGGCGGAGTGCATGACGTTCAAGCGATTGGCTCAAGGTTCAAGCGATTTGCCTGAGATTTAACCTATCAAGGGAACGACGGGAAGATACCCTGCAGGGCGATGCAGAAGTTCATCGCCAGGTAAGGCTGCCGGTTCTCATGCGGCTGACCACCGCCGGTCGGGCCGATCATGTTCGGCGGGAACGGCGAATTGGCGGTGGGGGCGGAAGTGAACGCCGAGGCCGCCGGACTGCCGAGCGCGACGCCGTTGGCCGGTGCCGACTGCCGCTTACTCACATCGTTTTGGTTGTAGATCTGCATCGTGTGGGTATGCGCCGGCATCTCCTGGGTGGTCAGGGTGACGCTGTTGGAACCGAAGTTTTCGCCGATCTGGTGCGGGGTGAGTCCCGGCGGCGAGCCCACCGGGCTTTGGTTGCAGCCGGCGCGGTTGACGAAGTTAGGCAGTTGGAAGGTGGTGGTTCCATTGCCGCCGTACTGGGTGCCCAGCAGCGCGAACAGCGCGGTGTTCTGCTGGATCGCCAAGGTCGCGCCGTTGCAGAACGCCCAACCGCGCGGCGCGAAGTTGAAACCGAAGATCTGGATCTGGCCGATGAAAGG
The DNA here is from genome assembly GCF_001442535.1 of Lysobacter antibioticus. NCBI lineage: Bacteria > Pseudomonadati > Pseudomonadota > Gammaproteobacteria > Lysobacterales > Lysobacteraceae > Lysobacter > Lysobacter antibioticus. The sequence continues at coordinate 141,537 of NZ_CP013141.1, forward strand.
TTCGGTCATGGTGATGTCCTCTGGAATGCGATCGGCGAGATCAGCTTTGCTGCGGGAAGATGCCGGCCCAGGCGATGCAGTACTGCACCGTCAAAGTCGGCATCAGGTTGGCGTGCGGCTGGGTGTTGCCGGCCGGCGTCACGGCGGTGGCGGCTTCCGGGATCGGCGGCAGGCCAGTGATGTCGGTCAGATACATGGTGTCGCCGGACAAGGCGCCGGGCTGCACGTTCGCCGCCGGCGTGTTGGAGGTGGCCAGCGAAGTGGTGGCGAACATGGTGTGGGTGTGCGCGGGCATCTGGGTACCGATCAGGGTCACGCTTTCGCTGCCGCTGGCCTGGCCGATGACGTAGTTGCTCAGCCCCGGGCCGGTGCCGCTGTGGATCGGCACGCGGCTACGCAGGTCGGGCACGGCGAAGGTGCTCTGGCCGTCGCCGCCGTAGGTGGTGCCGATCAGGGTGAACAAGACCTCGTATTCGGAGATCGGTTGCAGGCTGCCGTCGCAGGGGAACCAACCGTTAGGGGTGCGGCCGAAGCCGAATAGACGGATTTCTCCGACGAAGGGTTCGCTCATGATGTGTACTCCGGAACGGAATGCTTTGATTGGCGTCGCGAGGACGCCCCGCTGGTCGGCCGCGTCAGTTGCGCGATGGGAAAATGCCGCTCAGAGCGATGCAGAAGTTGATCGCCAGGTAGGGCTGCAGATTGTTGTGCGGTTGCGTGCCGCCGCTCGAGCCGAGCACGGCTTGCGACAAGGCCACCTGCGGGCCGCCGACGTCGGCGTACAGCGGGATCGTGCAGTTGCCGTACAAGGAGTCGCGTGCGCCGCGTGAATTGGCGTTGGCGCTGGTGCCGACGAGGCCATGGTTGTGCGCCGGCAACTGCGTCGTCAGCAGGGTGACGTTCTCGACGCCGCCGGTTTCGCCCAACTGATAGGCCGTCGGGTTCCAGCCGCCATCGGCGGACTGGCCGAACCCGACCGGCGTGCGGCTGCGCAGGTCCGGCAGTTGGAAGGTGGTCTGGCCGTTGCCGCCGTAGGTCGTGCCCAGCAGCGAGAACAAGGCCTGGTTCTGTGCGATCGGCAGGATTTGGCCGGCGCAGAACGCGAAACCCTTCGGGGCGAAATTGAACCCCACCGTGATGATCTGTCCCAGGAATACTTCTGTCATCTCTTCCCCCAGAGGATGTCGTCCGGGCACCGTGCGAGCCCGGACTGCGTACCGGAGAGCCCCGCCCGCACGGCCCGCCCGCGCACGGCGGAGGGGGCCGATCCGAGCGGATCCGGCATGGCGCCGAAGCGCCATGACTTTCCTTAACGCAATGAGGCGGCGAAAGCGGCCGGTTCCGGCGCCGATTTGCGTACTAGATCAAGGATAGGGGTGCGCCGAGGCCATTCGGCGCGTGGGACCAGACCAGGTCGAACAGGCGGAACGTCGGCGGCGGCAGCGGAGAAACCGCGCCACCGGTCGATGTCAGGGGATCGGAATCATGCATCTGCATTGGGCACGTCGCGCGGGCATCTCGAATGTCGGGCGTCAGGGACGGTACCTGCAACTGGGTCTGGGCCTGCTCCTGCTGTGTCTGGCTGGGTTGTGGTCCACGATGGCCGTTGCCGCGCCGTCGCCGCATTGCGGGCCGTTCAATATCTCCGTGGTTAATGGCGGCACGCAGATCATCAATGCCAGCGCCTGCGACGGCCCGGACAACGGCGGCATCGGCGGCATCGTGACCCACCCGGCACACGGCACCGCGACGAGCGATCAGTTCGGCCAGACGGTGACCTACGTGCATAACGGCAACACGGCGACCAGCGACACCTTCGTGTTCGGCGACGGCCTCGGCAACGATGTCACCGTCAACGTCACCATCGGCGCGCCGACCTCGCCGATCATCGTCAGCCCGGCCTCGATCTCGCCGGTCCTGGGCGTGCCCTTCAGTCAGGCGCTGAGCGCCACCGGCGGTGTCGGGCCCTATAGCTTCGTGCATACCAGCGGCACCTTGCCGACTGGCCTGACCTTCTCCGGCGGCGCCTTCGGCGGCACCCCGACCCAGCGCGGCAACTTCGCGGTCAACATCACCGTGACCGATTCGACCACGCCGACGCCGCTGACTACGGTCAAGTCTTATGCGATCGTCATTCCCATCGTGGCGCCGGTGATCTCGCCGACGACCCTGCCGGCGATGGCGGTCGGCATTCCCTACAACACGACTTTGAGCAGCAGCGGCGGCGTTGCGCCGTACATCTATTCGGTGCAGGCCGCGCCGGACCTGTTGCCGCCGGGCCTGAGCCTGAGCAGCGGCGGCGTGATCAGCGGCACCCCGACCACCACCGGCACCTACACCTTCCGCATTCTGTCCGAGGACAGCAGCGGCTCGCAGGACGGCTCCGACAATATCGGCAACCGGCTCTATACCGTTACCGTCACGGCGGCGCCGACCATCGTGGTCGACCCGGCCACGATTCCGGGCGCCACCGTCGGCGCCGCCTATAGCCAAACGTTCACCGCCAGCGGCGGCACCTCGCCGTACACCTTCGCGATCTCGGCGGGCGCCTTGCCGGCCGGCCTGACGCTCGCGAGCGGCGGCGGCCTGACCGGCACGCCGACCGCGGCGGGCACCTTCAACTTCACCGTGCGCGCCACCGATGCCAACACTTTCACCGGCACTCGTGCCTACACCCTGACCGTTGCCGCGCCGACGACCTCGATCGCACCTACGACCCTGCTGAACGGCACCGTCGCGGCGGCCTATAGCCAGTCCATTACCGCGAGCGGTGGTATCGCGCCGTATACCTATGCGATCACCGCCGGCGCGTTGCCGGCGGGCTTGAGCCTGAGCAGCGCGGGCCTGTTGAGCGGCACTCCGACCGCGGGCGGCAGCTTCAATTTCACCGTCACCGCGACCGGCAGCAGCACCGGCACCGGCGCTCCGCATACCGGTTCGCGCGCCTACACCCTGGTCATCGCCGCGCCGACGATCAACCTGCCGGCGACCACTCTGGCCAACGGCACGGTCGCCGTGGCCTATGGCGCCACCCTCAACGCCGCCAGTGGCGGTACCGCGCCGTACACTTATGCGCTGAGTGCCGGCGCGCTGCCGCCCGGCATCAGCCTGAGCAGCGCCGGCGTGTTGTCGGGCACGCCCACCGCGGCCGGCACCTTCAACTTCGCCGTGATCGCGACCGACAGCAGTACCGGCACCGGCGCGTACAGTTCGGCGCCGCGCGGCTATTCGCTGCAGATCATCAACATCCCGCCGGTCGCCAATGCGGTCTCGGCCAGCGTCGCCTACAACAGCGGCGCCAACCCGATCACCTTGAACATCACCGGCGGCGTGCCGACCTCGGTGGCCGTCGGTACGGCGCCGCTGCACGGCACCGCGATCGCCAGCGGCACCTCGATTACCTACCAGCCGACGGCGGGTTATGCCGGTCCGGACAGCTTCACCTACACCGCGAGCAACGGCGCCGGCACTTCGGCACCGGCGACGGTCACCATCACGGTGAGCCCGCCGACGATCACCGTGACCGCCTCCAGCCCGCTGACCGCGCAGATCGGCGTGGTGTATACGCAGACCTTCACCTGGTCCGGCGGCACCCAGCCGTTCAGCGGTTACAACGTGACCGGCCTGCCTGCCGGTTTGAGCATCATCGGCACCACCGGCAACAGCGTGACCGTCAGCGGCACGGCGACCGCGGCCGGTACTTTCCCGCTCAACGCCAGCGCAATCGACAGCAGCACTGGCGACGGTCCGTTCACCGTCGGCCAGGCCTTCGTCCTGTCGGTGAGTGCGCCGACGCTGAGCATGACCCCGGCCGCAGGCACCTTGTCCGCGACCTATGGCAGCGTCTATAGCGAGACCTTCGTCGCCAGCGGCGGCACCCTGACTTACGCCTACAGCGTATCGGCAGGCGCTTTGCCGGCCGGCCTGAGCCTGGACGGCGGCACCGGCGTGTTGTCGGGTACCCCGACCGTGACCGGTTTGTTCACCTTCTCGGTCCGCGCCGTCGACAGTTCCACCGGTTCCGGTGCGCCGTTCTCGCGCACCCAGAACTACGTGCTGCAGGTCGCTGCCCCGACCATCGTGATCGCACCGGCCACCGTGCCGGGCGCGCAGATCGGTGCGAGCTACAACGAAGCGTTGAGCGCGAGTGGCGGCATCGGCCCGTATAGCTTCGCGGTGACCGCCGGCGCTTTGCCGGCCGGCGTGAGCCTGAGCTCGACCGGAACCATCGCCGGTACGCCGACTGCGGGCGGTACCTTCAACTTCACCGTCACTGCGAGCGACGCCAACGCCCAGACCGGTTCGCGCGCCTTTGCGCTGACCGTCGCGGCGGCGACCATCAGCGTTGCGCCGACGACGCTGCCGGCAGGCGGTGTGGCCCAGGTCTACAGCCAGACCTTGACCGCGTCCGGCGGCACGCCCGGTTACACCTTCGCGATCACCACCGGCGCCTTGCCGGCCGGCCTGAGCCTGGCCAGCAACGGCACGCTCAGCGGCACCCCGACCGCGGGCGGCAGCTTCAACTTCACCGCCACCGCGACCGACAGCAGCAGCGGCAGCGGCCCATACACAGGTTCGCGCGCCTACACCCTGAGCATCGGCGCCTCGACCGTGGTGTTGCCGCCGACCTCGTTCGCCGGCCCGACCGTCGCATCGCCCTACAGCGCCAACATCAATGCGGCCACCGGCGGCACTGCGCCCTACAGCTATGCCGTGGTCTCCGGCTCGCTGCCGCCCGGCATGAGCTTCAGCAGCGCCGGCCTGATCAGCGGCACGCCGACGGCACCGGGCACGTTCAACTTCAGCGCGACCGCAACCGACAGCAGCACCGGCACCGGTCCCTACACCTCGGCGCCGCAGAGTTATTCGTTGACGGTCGCCGACATAGCGCCGGTCGCTAATCCGGTCTCGGCCACAGTGGCCTACGGCAGCGGCGCCAACCCGATTACGCTCAACATCACCGGCGGCATCCCGGCTTTGGTCGCGATCGCGGCGGCACCTGCGCACGGCACGGCCATCGCCAGCGGCACCACGATCACCTACCAGCCGGCCGCGGGCTACGCCGGCAGCGACAGCTTCACCTACACCGCGAGCAACGTCGCCGGCACTTCGGCGCCGGCCACGGTCACCATCACCGTCACCAACCCGGTGATCACGGTGACCGCGGGCGGCCCGCTGACCACGCAGGTCGGCGCCGCTTATAGCCAGACCTTCACCTGGGCCGGCGGCACTTCGCCGTATAGCGGTTATAACGTCGCCGGTTTGCCGGCGGGCCTGAGCATCACCGGCACGACCGCCGACAGCGTCACCGTCAGCGGCACGCCGACTGCGGCGGGCAGCTTCAGCCTCAACGCCAGCGCAACCGACAGCAGCACCGGCAACGGCCCGTTCACCCAGGGCCAGGCCTTCACCCTGACGGTCGGCGCGCCGACCCTGGCGATGACCCCGGCGCCGGGCAACCTGCCGATGAACTACGGCGTCGCCACCACCATCAACTTCGCCGCGAGCGGCGGCTCGGCGCCGTACAGCTTCAGCCTCGCCAGCGGTTCGCTGCCGGTGGGCGTGAGCTTCAGTTCGGCCGGCGTGCTCAGCGGCACGCCGACGGTGCCCGGCAACTACAACGTGGCCGTGCGCGTGCAGGACAGCAGCACCGGCACCGGTGCGCCGTTCGCCCTGCAGCAGAATTACACCATTGTGGTCGCCGTCCCGAGCATCGTCCTGGATCCGCCGACGCTGCCCAACGGCACCGCGGGCACCGCCTACAACGCCACCATCACCGCCACCGGCGGCGTCGCGCCGTACAACTTCTCGCTGCTCAGCGGCGCGTTGCCGGTCGGCATGACGTTCTCCTCGGCCGGCGCGCTCAGCGGCGTGCCGCGCTCGGACGGCAATTTCAGCCTGACCGTGCAGGGCACCGACAGCAACGGCCAGACCGGTTCCAGGGTGTACACCTTCACCATCGCCCCGGCCACCGTGGTGATTTCGCCGGCAACCTTGCCCGGCGGCGTGGTCGGTGTGCCCTATAACCAGAGCCTGAGCAGCAGCGGCGGCATCGCGCCGTACAGCTACTCGATCGCCTCGGGCAACCTGCCGGTCGGCCTGTCCTTCAGTTCCGCCGGCGTCTACAGCGGCACCCCGACCACGGCCGGCAGCTACACCGCCAACATCCGTTCCACCGACGACGCCGGTTACAACACCACGGTGCCGCTGACGATCGTGATCGTCGACGCGGTGCCGGTCGCGGTCGACGACAGCGCCACCACGATGTCGAACCAGGCGGTGACGATCCCGGTCACCGCCAACGACACCGGCATCATCGCCAGTGTCGCGGTCGCCTCGGCGCCGAGCCACGGCACCGCGGTGGTCAGCGGCCTGGATGTGGTCTACACGCCGACCAGCAACTACTTCGGCAGCGACAGCTTCACCTACACCGCCAGCGGCCCAGGCGGCACCTCGGCGCCGGCCACGGTGACGATCACCGTCAACGCGTTGCCGGTGCCGCAAGGCCAGCCGCAGACTGCGACGATCCTGTCGACGCAGACCGCGACCATCGATGCGGCCGCCGGCGCCACCGGCAGCCCGTTCACCGGTGTGACCCTGTTGAGCCCGCCGTCGTCGGGCACGGCGGTGGTCAGCGGCACCCAGATCGTTTACACCCCGGCGGCCAACACCGTCGGCCCGATCGCCCTGGTCTACACGCTCAACAACGCCTTCGGCCCGTCCGCGCCGATTACCTCGACCATCACCGTCAACGCGGTGCCGGTCGCGCAATCGCGTCGCGTCCGCACCATCGCCGGTGCCGCGATCACGGTCGATCTGACCGCCGGCGCCACCGGCGGTCCGTTCACCGCGGCGAATCTGGTGTCGTTGACCCCGGCGTCGTCCGGCAGCGCGGCGATCAGCGGTTCCGGCGGTGTGTACACCTTGCGCTATACGTCGGTGATCGGTTTCTCCGGCGTCGCGGTGGCGAGCTTCACTCTCAACAACGCCCATGCGACCTCGGCGGTGGCGACCATCGAAATCGAAGTCGCGCCGCGCAGCGATCCGTCGAAGGACGCCGAAGTGCTCGGCGTGCTCAACGCTCAGGCTTCGGCCACGCGTCGTTTCGCCAACTCGCAGATCGGCAACTTCCAGCAGCGCATGCAGGGCATGCACGAGGGCGGCAGCGACGGCGCACGCTTCGACAACGGCCTGAGCTTCTCGATCGACCAACGCTGCCGCGACGAAGCGCGGCGCACGCCGGGCAGCGATTGCCGCCAGCCCCTGCTCGGCGACGAGCAGGCCGCGATCGAGCCCAAGCCGCCGGTCGAAGGCAGCGGTACCCGCTACGGCATCTGGACCGGCGGTTCGATCAACACCGGCAACCGCGACGGACGCGGCGGCGGTTCCGCCGGCTTCGACTTCGAGACCAGCGGCATCAGCGCCGGCGCCGACTACCGCCTGCGCGACGATTTCGCGCTCGGCGGCGGCATCGGCTACGGTCGCGACGACACCGACGTCGGTCAGCGCGGCAGCCGCAGCAAAGCCAAGAGCTACAGTGCGGTGTTGTACGCCAGCTACCACCCGGGCGAGAGCTTCTATCTCGACGGCCTGCTCGGCTACCAGTGGCTGTCGTTCGATACCCGCCGCTACGTCACCGACACCGGCGGCATGGTCCGCGGCGACCGCGACGGCACCCAGTGGTTCGCCTCGGTCTCGGCCGGCATGGACTACCGGCGCGATCGCCTGCACGTCTCGCCGTATGCCCGTCTCGACGTCGCTCGCGCCCGCCTGGACGGCTATACCGAACAGGGCGATGCGTCGTACTCGTTGACCTATCGGGACATGGACGTCGATACCACCACGACCAGCCTGGGCGTGCGTCTGGACTATCGTTATCCGGTGCGCCTGGGTACGTTCTCGCCGATGGTCCTGCTGGAGTATCAGCACGACTTCCAGGACGAGAGCTTCGCGACGATGAGCTATGCCGACATGGTCGGTGGTCCGTTCTTCCGCGCCCGCCTCGAAGGCCTGGACCGCAACCGCTTCGTGTTCGGCATCGGCGCGGTCCTGCAGACCGAGCGCGACCTGGTCCTGCGCTTCGAATACCGCGGCCTGTTCGGCAGCGGCAACGACGACGACAACAGCTTCATGATCAACATCGAGAAGAAGTACTGATCCGGACTCACGGCGCGGCTTCGGCCGCGCCGTGGCAGGGCTCGAAACACCCGGTTCTGCCGGGTGTTTCTTTTCAAGGGCTCTGCAAGCGAACCGCCGGCGAAGACCGGCCTGCAGAACCTCCCACCCGTCGTCCCCGCGAAGGCGGGGATCCAGGGCTTCACCGGGACAGGGCCCGAGGTCTCCGCGCCGCGGCGATGCACTGACGTTGATCAAAGCCGCGTCGTAGCCCGCGCAAGCGCGCGCCGCGACCGACCCACGACGCCACCAGCGCGGCAACATGCCAAGATGCCGCCATCGCCCCTGCGTAACCTTGCCGCGATGCCGATGTCGTTCACCGAATCCAGACCCAGCCTGCCCGAGACCCTGCTCGCGGAACTGCCGCTGCAGCTTGCGCCCGAGCAGCGCGCTGCGCTCGAAGCCGCGTATGCGACGCCGACGCGGGCGTATCACAACATCGGCCACGTCGCCGAAGTGCTGCGCCATTACCTCGACGTCGCCGCCGGCCCGGGTTGGCGGCAACCGCGCGAAGTCGCACTGGCGGTGCTGTATCACGACGCGATCTACGAAGCCGGGCGGCGCGACAACGAAGCGCGTTCGGCCGTGCTCGCACGCGAACACATCGCGCGCTGGTTGCCGGAGGCCGGCATCGATGCCGACCGCGTCGCCGAGCTGATCGACTTGACCGCGCGCCACGGCGCCATCGTCCGCGACCAGGTCGATGAGGAGACGCGTTTGTTCCTCGACGGCGACATGGCCATCCTCGGCGCCGAACCGGCGGTGTTCGACGCCTACGATCGCGGCATCGCCTCGGAATACCGCGGCCATGTGCCGGGGCCCTTGTTCCGGCTCAATCGCCGCCGCTTTCTCAAGGGCTTGCTCAAGCGCGAGCGGATCTTCCTCAGCGATTACTACCACGCCCGTTACGACGCGGCCGCACGCAACAACCTGCGCCGGGCGATCACCACCAAGCGTTGAGCGGTCGGGCAGGGCAGGGATGCCGCCGCACCGACACGTTGGTCTGCATCGAAAAACAAGGGCCGCCGCATCGCTGCGGCAGCCCTCGTGTTCGAGCGCCGGCGGTCCTTGCCGCCGGCCGGGTTCGTTTCGTTTATGTCAGCTGGACAACCGGCCCAGCGAGCTGTCGAGCACGCGTTGCAGCTTGCGCGCCGCGCCGCTGATCGCTCCGCGCATGGTGTCGGCGTCTTCGGTCGCGGCCACCGGCGGGCGGCCCTCCAGACGCGCTTCCATGGTGCAGTGTTTGTCGCCGCCGCCGGCCTTGGCGCCGTTGACGTCGCGCAGGTGGACTTCGACCCGGGTGACCTGGTCGCGGAACCGCGACAGGCTGTGGTCGACCACGCCTTCGACGTGCAGGGCAAGCGACTGATCGCCGCGGAGATGGTGGTCGGTGTTGAGCTGTACCTTCATGCAAACGCCTCCTGATGGAGCAGTTGAGAGGGCAACGCCGCCGCCCTTGCGGCGGCGTTTCACGCGGTCCGGGCCTGCTTGGCCGTCTTGTCTGGGCCGCGCAATTGTTGGGACCGCGGTTCGCGCGGAAGGTTCGCGGCGCGGTTCAGGTCCGGCCCAGGGGGGACGTGTCAGGCTCGCACAGGCGCCGCGCGGTAGAATGGCGGCATGATCGTCAATATCGCCGCCTACCATTTCGCCGTTATCGACGACCCGCCGCAGTTGGCCGCCTGGGTCCGTGAACAGGCCGAAGCCGGCGAGCTGCGCGGCACCGTGCTGGTCGCGGGCGAGGGCATCAACCTGTTCCTGGCCGGCGCCGCCGCGCCGGTCGAGGCCCTGCTCGACGGCCTGCGCGCCGACCCGCGCTTTGCCGGTTTGGTCGTCAAATACAGCCACAGCCGCAGCCAGCCCTTCGCTCGGCTCAAGGTCAAGCTGAAGAAGGAAATCATCGCCTTCCGCCGCGATAAGGCTTCGCCCTTGCGCGAGCGCGCACCAACCGTGACGCCGGACACGCTTGCGCGTTGGCTCGATCGCGGTCACGACGACGGCGGCCGCCGGGTCGTACTGCTGGACACGCGCAATCGCGAGGAAGTCGATTACGGCAGCTTCGCCGACGCGCTGACCCTGCCGATCGACAATTTCACCGAACTGCCCGAGGCCTTGGCGCCGCATCGCGAGGCCTTGGCCGATGCCACCGTGGTCAGCTTCTGCACCGGCGGTATCCGCTGCGAAAAGGCCGCGTTGTGGCTGCGCGCCGACGGCATGGACAATCTGCTCCAGCTCGACGGCGGCATCCTGGGTTACTTCGAGCAGGTCGGCGGCCGTCATTACCAGGGCCGCTGTTTCGTGTTCGATGAACGCGTCGCGCTCGATCCGGCGCTGCAGCCCCTGCACGATGCGGCTGCCTGAGCCTAGCCCGCGGCCCGCGCGGCCTTACGAACTATTAACGGCGAACGGTTAGGCTGCGCGTTCGCGCCGCGCCGGCACCCTCGTGCGGGCCTCCCCCAACGACGCGACACGGACCTGCGTCGGCGCCGTCGACGCATTCGCGACCCGCAGCAACCGAATCCAGGATTTTGCACAGAGGACCCCTGATGAACCGACGTCTGTTCCCCGCTTTGTCGACGCTCGCGCTCGCCGTCGTGGCGCTCGCCGCGTGCAACCAAAGCGCGCCGGTCAACACTGCTGCCCCGCAGGAAACCACCGCGGCCCTGCCGCAGGCGCCGCAGGCGGTGCCCGACCCGAACGCCGAACCGGTCTCGCGCGCGGCTCCGCCGATGCTGCCGCCGGTAGCCTTGGGCACTTTCGAGCCCGGCAACCCGGTGGCCCAGGCGACCACCGGCAAACTCACCATCGACGATCTCGAACTCAAGGGCGAGAACGGTTCGCTGTACAAGACCGAACGCGTCGCGCTGGTGCGCGGCGGCGACCAATACACCGCCGGCGAGACCTATGGCGCGATCATGCAGGTCGAAGCCAGCCAGGCGATCGAACTGCGCCGCGTGATCGAGCAGGTGCCGCCGAAGCAAACCCCGGGCAACGCGTTCTGCGGCACCACCCCGACCGGTTTCATCGCGCTGGCGAAAGTCACCGAGAGCACCGGCGACGTGGTCAAGCTGATCGCCCTGCAGGGCAGCGACGTGCCGGCCGCGACCGCGCAAGGCGTGGGCCTGTGCGCCTCGATGTTCTACATGGGCAAGGCGAGCGGGAAGCCGGCGGCTTGAGAACGGCGCAAGCGCGCTGGTCGTTCGCCGAATAAACCGACTTGCGCTGCATTCTCGCGGTTGCGCAAGTCCGCGGGGCTTGCCTCCCCGGCGAGGAGGCGGCTCTCGTCGATGCAGAATTACCGACAGGAAGGGCCTCACGGCTTTGGGAGGTAACGATGGACGGTGGCCATGCGCTTGCGGCAGCGCTCGCTGTTGCGAGCCTGCTCCAGGCAAGTCCCGTGTCGGCGACCGAAAGCGTGCCGGAGAAGGACGTGGTGGTTAAGAGGTCTACGTTCAAAGGTCGTTGGCCGCTGCCCTTCGACAGGGCGACGCTGACCTGCCGGCCAAGAGGGTATGCGAACACGATGACCACGCCCGAGGGGAAGTTCGCCCTCAACGACGCGGCCAGGGCGGAAGGATTTCCAGAGTTGACGGCCTTGCGGCCGAAGGGCCGTCGGGTATCCGACGGCAAGGCCGGTTTGGACGAGTTCGCAAAAGCCGCGGACGAGATCTGCACGAGGAACTGGTCGCGTCGTTGAGGGCGTGGCAGGCAATCAGGGAGGAGCGCGTGGCGGACCCGGCCGACAAAAAGGCGCTGTTGATCGCGTTGAAGCGGCACCTGGAGGCGGAAATCAGCCGCACCCAGGCCAAGCTCGACATCTGCGACAGTTCGCAGGACAGGATTCATTTATCCGATTGCCGGGATAACCTGCGTGCGCTCGAACGCACGCAGGATCCGGAGCGGTCGATACTCGTGCTCGAAACCGAAGAGCAGGAGTTCTATCTGGACCGGCTGAGCGGCACCAGGCGCTACCTGGATCTGGTGGCCAAGGTGCCTTATCCGCTGTCGGGAAGCGCCGTGATCGAAGGCCGCGAGTACCGATTGTCCAGGCATTCGCAATGGCACGAGAGCGTGTGCCCGGGTGCGCAATTCGACGGCTCTACCAGGCGCGACGAGCGCTGGACGAGTCGGTCGATCGTCAGGTCGAAGATCTGACCGCGCGGCGCCGCGCAGTCACCGGCGCCGAAATAAGATCGGGAGGGGCTGAAGTAAGATGGCCGAACCCGCCGAACCCGCCGAACCCGCCGAACCCGCCGAACCCGCCGAACCCGCCGAACCCGCCTCGATGGAAGACAGGGAGATGTCATGCGTATCGGATACGTGCTCGCTTTGCTGTCGTTGTTGCCGGTTGCATCGGCGTCGGCTGGGGCGGGCAATGAACCGCTGAGCGCCGAATTGCGCCTGGCTGGATTGAAGATCGGCGACTCCCTGGCCCGGGTACGCAAGCAACTCGGCGAGCCCGAGCGCATGGAGGGCCAGCCGGGCGAGCACCACTACGTCCTGCATTACCCCGGCTTGCGTATCGAGATGGCCGAACCCGGTCGAGTGCTGATGCTGGGCTCGACCTCACCGCGCTATTGCACCTCGTCGGGCCTGTGCCCGGGGCAGCCGCTGGAACAGGCGCGCAAGCGCTTGGGCGAAGGCACGTTCTACGAGGGCGACGACAGCGGAAAGCTCAATTACGACAGCCGCGACGGTTCGTGTTTCCTGGCGATCGAACCGGACCCGTCGCGACGCCTCATCCACGGGGTGGAATTCTCCTGCCCTTGAGCGAACGGCGCACTGCGTCGCCGCTCAGGTGCCGCTGCGCGGCTCAGTCGCCCGCAGCCGCCAGCAGATGCGCGGCCGCGGCGCGGCCGGCGATCAGTCCGCTGGCGAAACAGGCGGTCAGCAGATAGCCGCCGGTCGGGGCTTCCCAGTCGAGCATTTCGCCGGCGCAGAAGATCGCCGGTTTCGATGCTTCCAGGGTGGAATCGCCCTCGGCCGGCGTAAGCAGACGCAGTTGCGAATCCAACGCTTCCAGGCGCACGCCGCCGGCGCTGCTGATCACTTCGGCGATCGGGCGCGCGCGCAACAGGCGCAGCGGCAGGCGCTTGATCGTCTGCGCGACGACGGTTGGGTCGTTGAGGCCATCCTTGCCCAATACCTCGAACACCAGCGCGGCCTTGACCCCATCGAGGCCGGTCTGGCGCCGCAGATGTTCGCCGACGCTGCGGCCGCGGCGCGGCTGGGCGAAATCGCGCTGCAGACGATCGAGCTCGCGGCCCGGCGCCAGGTCCAGGCGCAACACCGCTTCGCCGTGCGCGGCGATGCGATCGCGCAAGCCCGCCGACAGCGCATAGATCAGGCTGCCCTCGATGCCGGTCGCGGTGATCACGCATTCCCCCTGCAAGCCGTGTTCGCCGGCTTCGTCGTGCCAATGCGCGATCACCGGCTTGAGCGGTGCGCCGGCATGGCGGCTGGCGAAATGTGGGCTCCAGCCGATGTCGAAGCCGCAATTCGAGGGTTGCAGCGGGGCGACGTCGATGCCGCGTTCGCTCAACCACGGCGCCCAGGCACCGTCGGAACCGAGTTCGGGCCAACTGCCGCCGCCGAGTGCCAGCACCGTCGCCGCGGCGTGCACTTGCGACTCGCCATCGGGCGTGGCGAAACGCAGGGCGCCGTCCTCGCTCCAGCCGGTCCAGCGGTGATGGACGTGGAAGCGCACGCCGTCCTCGCGCAATCTGCGCACCCAGCCGCGCAGCAGCGGCGCGGCCTTGCGGTCCATCGGGAATACCCGCCCGGAGGTGCCGACATAGGTCTCCACGCCGAAACCGCGCGCCCATTCGCGCAAGGCCTCGCCATCGAATTGGTCGAGCCAGCGGCCGACCGCCTCGCTGCGCGCGCCGTAGCGGCGATCGAAGGCCGGCCGCGGTTCGCCGTGGGTGAGGTTGAGCCCGCCCTTGCCGGCGATCAGGAACTTGCGCCCGACCGAGCCCATGGCGTCGAACAGGTCCACCTCGACGCCCATCGCGCGCGCGGTCTGCGCGGCCATCAGGCCGGCGGGGCCGCCGCCGATCACGACCAGGCCGGGCAGGGTGCTTGCGTTGACGGACATGGGCGGGAAGGCACGGCGGCGCGGTAGCGGCCGGCCATTATGCCGCCCCGGCGTGCGGGCCGCGCCCGGACACGACTTCCGACCTCTGGCGCGCGCCGCGACGATCGCCGAGAGTGGACGTTTTTCCGGGAAGGACAACGATGCGAGCCAACGACTGGAAGGCGCACGGCGCCGGTCTGCTGTTGTGCGTAAGCGCCGCCGGTGCGGCCGCGCAGGCGCCCGAAGCGGTGGCCGCGGCCGCGGCACCGGCGCTGCCCGAGCAGTTGCAGGATTTCGACGCCTATGTCGAAGCGGTGCGCAAGCAGTTCGAGGTGCCCGGCATCGCGGTGGCGATCGTCAAGGACGGCCAGGTCGTGCTCGAACGCGGCTACGGCCTGCGCGAGATCGGCAAGCCCGAGCCGGTCGACGCCCATACTCTGTTCGCCATCGCCTCCAACACCAAGGCCTTCACCGCGGCCTCGCTGTCGATGCTCGCCGACGAGGGCAAGCTCAGTCTCGACGACCGGGTGATCGACCGCTTGCCCTGGTTCCGCATGGCCGACCCTTACGTGACCCGCGAGATGCGCTTGCGCGATCTGCTCGCCCATCGCAGCGGCCTGGGCCTCGGCGCCGGCGACCTGCTGTATTGGCCGGGCACCGACTACAGCAACGAGGAAGTCGCCCGTCGTCTTGCCGATGTACCCCTCAGCGGCGGCTTCCGCGGTCAGTACGCCTACGACAACATCCTCTACGGCGTCGCCCAGTTGGTGATCGAGAAGGTCAGCGGCCAGAGCTATCGCGACTTTCTTGGCGAACGCATCTTCGCCCCGCTCGGCATGGACGAGACGCGTTACAACAGCGACGCCCTGCGCAGCGGCGACGCGGTCGCGAGCGGCCATGCCAAGGCCGATTTCAAGGATCTGCAAACCGCGCCGCGCATGACCTGGGCCAACGTCGCCGGCGCCGGCGGCCTGTACTCGAGCGTGCACGACATGGGCAAGTGGATGCGCGTGCAGCTCGACGGCGGCGTCTACGGGCGCGACGGCGACAAGGAGCGGCGCTTGTTCAGCGCCAAGCGTCAGCAGGCGATGTGGTCGGTGGTCACGCCGATGCCGATCGCCGAACCGTCGGTGCCGGAACTGGCGCCGGCGAAGCCGAATTTCGCCGGCTACGGCGAAGGCTGGCAGTTGACCGATTACCGCGGACGCAAGCTGGTCTGGCATACCGGCGGCTGGCCCGGCATGGTCTCGCGCGTAACCCTGGTGCCGGAGCAGAAACTCGGCGTGGTGGTGCTGACCAACGCCGAACTCGGCGGCGCCTTCCAGGCGGTGACCATGCGCGCGCTGGATGCCTACCTGGGCGCGGCCAAGACCGACTGGAACGCGGCCTATGCCGCCGCCCTGGCCAAGAGCCGCAGCAAGGCCGACGACGATTGGAGCAAGCATGTTGCCGCGCGCGATACGAAATCGAAGCCGTCGCTGCCGTTGCAGGCCTATGCCGGCGCCTATCGCGACCCGTGGTACGGCGAGGTCTTCGTCGAAGCAGCGGGCAACGGCCAATGGCGGCTGCGTTTCGGCCGCAGCAAGGACCTGGTCGGCGTACTCATGCACTGGCAGCACGACACCTTCATCGTCCGCTGGAACCAGCGCTGGCTCAATGCCGACGCCTTCGTCAATTTCGCCCTGACCCCCGACGGCAAGGTGCGCGAAGTGCGGATGGAGGCGATTTCGCCGCTGACCGACTTCAGCTTCGACTTCCAGGATCTGCGCCTGGCGCCGGTGGCCGCGGCGGACCCGGACGCGGCTCCGCCGGCGCTTGCGCCGAAGGGCGCACCGGTCAAGGAGGTCCCGGCCAAGGACGCACCGGTCAAGGCCGCCCCGGCCGCGGGCAAGCGCGCGGGTTGAACGAAGCAACGACGGCATTCGTCATCGGAGCCACGGACGCCGCACGCAGCCGTCATGGCCTTCGATGTAGTACCGCTGCCGGCGAAAGCGGGAGTGGGTCGCGATCCGACGATCGGCAGCGTTTTCCTGGCCGGACGAGGTAGGGGGGCGGCGATCCTGCCTCGTTGTTAGCTAGGACTGGGTACCCGGTCGTCCCCGCCTGCATGTCTCCAGGATGCCGGCGGCAGCTTGTGGCGCATAGGGACCGTGCCCATTGCGTCACTTAAGGCCCTGCATCGCCGTGTCCTGCGATGCAGGGCCTTCTTCATTGGGGCTACCGTCGGCGGCGCTCCTCGACAGGTCGCCGGGTTCGCGACCGGCGCATAGCGGCACAGGCGCCGGCGCATTGGTGCACCGGTTGTTGAACATCAGCGATTCACAGTCGGCCATCCCCGCAGGCGGGAATCCAGAGACTTCAGAGCGGTGTAGCGGTAAGGCCATGGGTCCCCGCCTGCGCGGGGACGACGGCGTGGAGGAAGAGCTAGTATCGGCGAATGGATGCTCCGCTCAGGAATCGGCCCCGGGGATCGGCATGCGAACTCACGGCACCTTGATCAAATGGAACGATGAGCGGGGGTTCGGATTCATCGCCCCGGCCCAGGGTGGCGACGAGCTGTTCGTGCATATCTCAGCGTTCAACCGCCGCGGCGTCAGGCCGGCCCTCAACGAACTGGTGTCCTTCGAGATTCATACGAAGAGCGATGGCACGCGCCAGGCCGTCCGGGTCATGAGGGCAGGCGAAGGCAGCCGAGCGGCATCGGCGCGACGTCGCGATTCGAACGCTCCCGCACGAAGCGGGATCGGCATCGCGGCCCTGGCGATCGCGGCCATGGTCGCAGTCGGCGGGTACGTCTACAGCCGCTCATCGCCGCCGCGTCTGGATGGGACCGGGTTCGCACGCCCGGCGGCATCGGCTTCGTCAGCCGCGCAGGCACGGCCATCGGTGGCGGCGCCTGCGCCGGACTCGGCATCCTCGTCCGGGTCGGCGTCGGTACGGTCGTCGACGCAGTCGTCGCAGGGTTTCGTTTGCGATGGCCGTCAGCATTGTTCGCAGATGAGCTCGTGCGCCGAGGCCGAGTATTTTCTTCGGCATTGTCCCGATACGAGAATGGACGGTGACAGCGACGGAGAACCTTGCGAGCAACAGTGTCCGCGTTAGCGATGGATGCATAGGTACCTCGATGGATACGAACATCGCTGCATCGGCGCGGGCTTTGCTGCGCAGTCGTGGTGATTCGTAGCTGTCATCCCCGCGCAGGCGGGCTCCGGAGACTTCGCAGCGATGGCGCGGTAAACCCCCAGGCCCGCCCGCGCGGATGACGGCGGCAGCATGCGGCGGATAGGGGCCGTGCCCATTGCGTCGCTTCTTCATCAGGCTTCCGGCACGGCCCTCATCCGCCCTGAGGGCACTTTTTCCCGCAAGCGGGGGAAGGAAACCGCCCCCTGTCGTGGAAAGAGTCGAATCCTCAAGCAGTTGGGGGCGCCTCTGCCGCTTGCGGGAGAGGGGTTGGGGTGAGGGCGGCCGGCCGCTAAGTGATCGGGTTCTCATTGCCTTGATCGCGGTCGAGGCATGCTCCAGCCGATGTCAGGCAACTACAGGAGAACGACATGGCCTCAGCATTGAGAGTTGTCGCTTCGATACTGTCGGTATTGATCCTGACCGCCTGCGGCGAGACCGCGACCCTGCAGGTGGCCGACGGCACCGGCCAGCGCCCGACCTTGCCGGCACCGAACAAGACCATGCTGCCGACCGTCAACATCGCGCCCGCGGTGGGCTGGCCGTCCGGCGGTAAGCCGGTCCCGGCGCCGGGCCTGGCAGTGACGGCGTTCGCCGACGGCCTCGATCACCCGCGCTGGCTGCATGTGCTGCCGAACGGCGATGTGCTGGTGGCCGAAAGCAATGCGCCGGCATCGGACAAGAAGGCTTCGGGCATCAAGGCCTGGATCGCGGGGCGGATGATGAAGCGCGCCGGCGCGGCGGTGCCCAGTGCCGACCGCATCAGCCTGCTGCGCGATGCCGACGGCGACGGCGTCGCCGAGTTCCGCAGCGTGTTCCTGCAAGGCCTGCATTCGCCGTTCGGCATGGCCCTGGTCGGCAACGATTTTTACGTCGCCAACGCCGATGCGGTGCTGCGCTTCCCGTACCGCGAAGGCGAGACCACGATCGCCCAGGCGGGGACCAAGGTCACTGACCTGCCGGCCGGCATCAATCACCACTGGACCAAGAACCTGATCGCCAGCGCCGACGGCCGCAAGCTCTACATCACCGTCGGCTCCAACAGCAACGTCGGCGAGAACGGCATGGCCATGGAGGAGGGCCGCGCCGCGATCTGGGAACTCGACCGCGCCAGCGGCAAGAAACGTTTGTTCGCGACCGGCCTGCGCAATCCCAACGGCCTGGCCTGGGAGCCCACGACGGGCGCGTTGTGGACGGCGGTCAACGAACGCGACGAGATCGGCAGCGACCTGGTCCCCGACTACATCACCTCGGTGCGCGACGGCGGTTTCTACGGCTGGCCCTACAGCTATTACGGCCAGCACGTCGATGTGCGGGTGAAGCCGCAGAAACCTGAACTGGTCGCCAAGGCGTTGGTGCCGGATTACGCGCTCGGGCCGCATACGGCCTCGCTCGGCATCGCTTTCTCGCAAGGCACCAGCCTGCCGGCGCAGTTCGCCGACGGCCTGTTCGTCGGCCAGCACGGCTCCTGGAACCGCAAGCCCAAGAGCGGCTACAAGGTGATCTACGTGGCTTTCGAGAACGGCCAGCCGGACGGTCAGCCGGTCGATGTATTGACCGGCTTCCTCGATGCTGCGGAGAACGCCCAAGGCCGGCCGGTCGACGTGCGCCTGGACAAGCACGGCGCCTTGTTGGTCACCGACGACGTGGGCAACATCGTCTGGCGCGTCACCGCCGCTAAATAACGCGTCGCCCGACGACGCGGCGAGGCCTCAGTCGCAACCGTCGCGGCGGCCGTCGAACAGCACTTTTTCTGGCATTTTGCTGGTGTGCGGATGGGTGCCGCCGATGCTGAGCTTGAGATGCTCGGGCGAGACCTCCACGCGCAAGAATGTCTGGTCGTGATGGTGGTAGAACATGACGCTGGTCTGCTCGGGCGCGCCGGCCGGAGGAGGGGACAGACCCGCCATGCGCCAGTAGTTCATCTGCGCCTTCGGCAGATGCACCAGGCCGGACTGCGCCGGGCGGATGGCTTTGAGGGTCTTCAGCGGCGCCGGTTTGACGTCGGCCGGCGCAGGCGTATCGCCGCTCGGTGTGTTGGGGCCGAGCACTGCGTCGAGGCCGCTGCGCGCGAACTGCAGGCGCAGGCGGCGGTCGGGGTCGTCGCCGTCGGCGCGTTGCAGTGCGCCGACCAGCCAATCCTTGCGCTCGGGTTCGGGCAACAGCCGCAGGAACAAGGTGGCCGGGCCATCGGGTTCGACCCGCTGGATCCAACAGCCGCGGACCTTGTCGATGTCGTCGGAATATTCAGCTGGCGCGGGCGATGCCTGAGCGCTCGCAGCCGCGAGCCCGCCGGCGGCGAGTGCGAGCGCGGCGAGAGCGACGAGCCGACGCGACGGGACGGCGGGCGAATGCGGACGGAGGCGATGGCGCGGCATGGACGTTTCCTGCGCGGTGGACGCGCTCACCATAAGCGCCGCCGGCGCTTTTCCAAAGCGTCCGCGGCGGTCCGGGCGAGGCGGGGTTCAGTGTCGCCGCGAGGACCGCATTACTGCACCACCGCGACTTCGATCTCGCGTTCGTCGCTGCGGCCGTGGTCGTCGACCACCGACAAGCGGAAGTGTCCGGTGCGGTCCGGGGTCCAGGCCAGGGCGGTGCCGGGTTCGGCGCTGCCGAGGAAGGTGCTGCCGACGAACCAGTACAGGCGCGAGACATCGGCATCGACGGTCGCGGCCAGGTTCAACGCGACCTGCTCGGGATGCGACAGCCGCATCGTGTAGCGGGTGGCGCGATACGGCGAGGTGATGCTCGGCGGCGAACCCAGCCAATCCTGCGAACCGGCGCAATCGTGGCCCGGCGGCGGGCGCCGGCGCGGAATGCCGGCCTGCACGAACACCCGTGCGAGGTCGGACGGCCAGAACTCGAACACCTCGTTGCGCATGCTGCGCGGATCGAAGGGGCCACAGGCCGGGCGACCGCTGGCAGTGTCGATGGCGATCGCACGGTGCACGGTGCTGATCCGGATCGGCGATTTGCCGGGGATGAACCAGGTCATGCCGCGTTGCGGGCACCAGGCATTGGGCAGGTCGCCGCTGGCGCGGCAGATTTCCACGCGCTTGAGGTTCAGGGGCCACTGCCGCACCGGCTCGGCGAGATCGACCCGTGCCGCCTGCAGGCCGTCGACGATGTCGAAGAACAGCGGCGCCGCGGCTTCGACGCCGACCAGGGCCGGGTTGCTGGAGCCGTCGAAATTGCCGAGCCAGACCACCAGCACGTAGGGGCCGACCAGGCCGGCACTCCAGGCGTCGCGGAACGCCCACGAGGTGCCGGTCTTCCACGCCACCGGCAAGGGCCGCGAGGCCGATTGCGAGCCTGCGTCGGGGCGCGGATTCTGGCGCAGCATGTCGCGGGTGACGAAGGCGGCTTCGGCGCTGAGCAAGCGCGCGCCTTCCTCCTGCGGATCGCCGTCGCGCCAGCGCAGCGCGCGCAGGCGACCGTCGTTGCCGAGCATCGCGTACATGCGCGCGAGTTCTTCCATCGTGACTTCGCCGCCGCCGAGCACCAGGGCGAGGCCGTAATGATTCTGGCTGGCGAGGTCGCGCACGCCGGCGCGGCGCAGGAAATCGTAGAAGCTCGGCTGCTTGAGCTGGGCGGCGACGCCGACCGCGGGGATGTTGCGGCTGCGCACCAGCGCTTCGGTCGCGGTCACCGGGCCCATGAAACGGCCGTCGAAATTCTCCGGTGTGTACGGGCCGAACGCGCTCGGCACGTCGCGCAGCACGCTGGCCGGATGCAGCACGCCCTGGTCGAGGGCGAGGGCGTAGATGAAGGGCTTGAGAGTCGAACCGGGCGAGCGCTTGGCGTCGGCGCCGTTGACCTGGCCCTGGATGCCGGCGTCGAAATAATCCGCCGAGCCGACCAGGGCGCGCACGCCCATGTCGCGTGTGTCGATCAGGATCGCGCTGGCGTTGCGCAAGCCGCGGCTGCGTTCGCGTTGCAGATGGTTGCGCACGCGTTCTTCGAGCAGGCGTTGCAGGCGGGTGTCGAGCGTGGTCTTGAGTTCGGGGCCGTCGTGCGGGTGCCAGGCGCGCTCGGCGAGCACGCGGTCGACCAGGTGCGGGGCGCGGAACGGCAGCTCGCGCGCGCTGTGCAGGCGCAGCGGCAGTTTCAGCAGCGCGTCTTCGGCGGCGTCCTCCGGGTGGCGCTCGCGCCAACGCGCGTACAGGCGTGCGCGCGCCGCTTCCAGGCCGCTGCCGATGTAGAAGGCGTCGTCGTCGCGCGCGGTCAGGCGGCCGCGCCGCGACGGCGCCTGCGGCAACACCGCCAGGGCCAGCGCTTCGGGCAGGGTCAGGCGATCGGAGGGCTTGCGGTAATAGATCAGACTCGCCGCGCCGACGCCTTCGATGTTGCCGCCGTACGGGGCGAGGTTGAGATAGGCCTCGAGGATCTCGTCTTTCGAGTAACACAGCTCCAATTGCACGGCGCGCGCGATCTGCACCAGCTTGCCGCGCACGTCGCGGGTCTGCAGGCGCCAGCGCAGGCGCGCGAGCTGCATGGTCAGGGTCGAGCCGCCGATGCGCGCCTCGCCGCTGGCGTAGGTCGACCAGGCCCCGCGCACCAGGCTGACCGGGTTCACGCCGGCATGCCAGCGGAACCAGGCGTCTTCCTGCAGCATCACCGCCTCGACCAGCGACGGCGAGATCTCCGACAACGGCACCCACAGCCGGTAACGCTGGTCGCTGGCGAGGGTCAGCCGCAGCAGCCGGCCCTCGCGGTCGCGGACCACGGTCGACAGCGGCACCGATTCCGACAGCGATGGTCGCGGCGAATAGCGCACCGCGACCAGCGCCACAGCGACGGCAGTGAGACTCAGCAGCAGGAGCAACCACTGCCGTCGCATGTTTCCCGCCTTGCCCAACAGAACCCTCATGGCTTAGGCGCGTCGACCTGCAGTTGACCGGCGGGGCCGCCTTGCGCATACACCGAGCGTTCGTACATCGACTCGGCGTACACCGGCGGGACGATGAACTTGCCGGTGTTGTTGGCGCGCACGCTGTAGCGGAACTCGACGACCTCCGATCCGACATCGCCGTACAGCACGATGCGGTCTTCGCGTTGTTCGACGTGGTCGGGCACGAAGCTCGAACCGGGCAGGGCGAGGGTCTGCTGCGGCGCCGCGTTCTGCTCGTCGCCGTCGCGCGAAGGCTGGCCGTCTTCTTCGCCGCTTTCCTCGCATTCCTCCTCGCAGTCTTCGCTCTCGTCGTCGTTGGAGGCCGCTTCGACAACGGCCGACGCGGCCGCGTACTGCATCACCGGCTCGAAACCGCCCGGCAACAAGTCGACGATGGCGATGTTGCCGCGGGCCGGCGCACCGAGCGCACGCACGCGCAGGCGCACGGTGATTTCCTGGCCCTGCTTGAGCGCGGTGACCGGCTTGCCGGCGGCGTCCAGATAATCGCGCACCACTTCCAGACCGCGATCCTGCACTGCCTTCGGCGCGGCGCGGTCGTAACCGCTCTGGTTGACCAGGTACCAGGCCGGGACCGGGCCGGCCGGCGCCACCCACAGGCGCAGATCGCTGCCGGTGAAGGCGCTGCGGGCGATCGAACCCTGGCTGCTGCCGATGCGTCGCGACTTGCCGTCCTTGCCGGCCGCTTCCAGCACCGGTGTCGCCTGCGCCGGTTGCGCGCTGGCGTAGGCGTCCATCGCCAGCACGGTCAGCGCCGAGGACAGCGTGTTGTAGCTGTTGTTGCGCAGCGGATCGAGCAAGCGCTCCAGCGCCACCGGCTTGAGCTGGTCCTTGGCCAAGGCGGCGAAGTGGCGGTTGAGCAGGTACACCGTCCAGGCTTGGTCGATGCCGCCGTCGTAGTAGTACGAATACGCGGTCGGCTTGGCGCCGGCGGTGCGGTTGGCGCGGGTGAACGCCTTGACCGCGAGCGGACGCGCCGCCTTGTCCTGTTGCAGCAATTGGTAACTCGCCGCGATCAACAGGCCGGCGCTGTCGTTCTCCCAGGTCTTGGGTTGGTCGCGCTTGATCTGCTCGTGCACCGAGCTGAGCAGGTTGCTGGCGGTGCGGCCTTGGCGCACCAGCAGATACACCGCGAAGGCGCGGCTGCGCAGCGCCGCCAGGTCGTTGCCGGAGCGGTCGGCGGCCAAGGACTCCAGATAGCCGTTGAGCGACTTGAGCAGATCGTCCGGGATCGGCTGGCCGCGTTCGCGCGCTTCGATCAGGTACAAGGCGGCATAGGCGGTGACGAAGGCGTCGGCCTGCGGCGTCGCCGTCCACAAGCCCAGGCCGCCTTCGCTGTTCTGGCGCGAACGCAGCACGTCGACGATGTTCTGCTTCGGCTGGCCCGCGCCCGGGCCGACCACCTTGCCGAGCTCGGGATGCGATTGCAGCACCAGCGCCGGGAATGCGCCGCTCAGCAATTGCTCGGTGCACTGATGCGGGTAGTCGCCCAGATACGCGCTGAGGCCGTCGAGCGCGACCAGGGGCGAAACCGAGGCCGACAACTGCCGGGTCGCGCGCTGGTCGTACATCTTGCGCAAGGGTTGGATGACGGTGCGCTGGGTGGCGCGCCCGGCGATCAGATCCTGGCGCGCGACCAAGGCCGGGCGCAAGGACAGCTCGATGCGCCGCTGCGCCTTGAACGCGCCCGAGCTCGCCTGGATCGCGACCGGCACCGCGCCGAGCGCCTGACCGGCACGCACACGGAAGCGCAGCGTGGTTTCGCCGCGCGGGGCGATCGATACCGGCGCCGGCGCCGCGCCGACCAGGGTCAGCGACGGCGGCAGCTGCAACGCGACCGCGACCTTGGCCGCCGATTTGGCGCCTTCGATGGTGTTGGCCACGCCGACCGGCAGGTCGAATTCGTCGCCCGGGGCAACATGCGTCGGCACCGTCGGCGTCAACACGAAGTCGCCGCGCACCAACGCCTCGGTCTGGAACACGCCGACCCGTTCCGGGGTCACCGCGACCGCGACCACCCGCACCTGGCCGTTGAAATGATCGGGCAGGGTGAACTTGAACTGGTGCTGGCCGTCGACATCGACGATGCCCGACCACCACACCGCCGGTTTCTCGGATTTGCGCTTGAACGGATTGAGGTGCTTGGCCATGCCGCCTTCGCCGTCGCCGCCCGGCGCGGCCTGGCCGGCGATGCGGCTGAACTCGGGCAGCAACAGGTCGAGGATCTGTGCGGTGTCGACCTGCAGCATCTTCTTGCGGAAGAAATGATCGAGCGGGTCGCCGACGCGATAGCGCGCGACCTGCAGGATGCCTTCGTCGACCGCGAACAGCACCACCCGTGCCTTGCCCTGGGTGACCACATCGGCGGTCATCGGCGTGCCCGGCTTGGTCACCCGCGGCAGGCTGACCTTGATCGGCTGGGTGCGCGCACTGCGGTCGACCGCGAACGGCGCCACGCCGTAGGACAGCGGACTCATGTAAATCTCGTCCGAGTTCGGGTCGCGCAGGAACTGCACGTTGACGTAGCCGTTGCCCTCGAAATCGGCGGGCACGACGATCTTCTGCACGCTGGCGTTGCTGTCGGCGCGGAACCAGACGTGGGCGTAGACGCGATCGCGCTCCAGGGTGATCAGGCCGCTGCCGGCATACGGCGCGCGCACGCTGATCTCGATGGTCTCGCCGGGCTTGTAGCTGGGCTTGGACAGATTCAGGCTCAGCTCGGCGTTGCGTTCGAGCGAACGCGACAGGTTGGCGGCACCGGCGATCTGGTAGCCGATCTGGTTGAGCACCTTGCCGTCGGCGGCGCGCACTTCGAGCACGAAATCGCCGGGCTGGTCGGTGCTCAGCGACACGTTCTCGCGGCCGCCGGCCAGGGCCAAGGCCTGGTCGCGGCGGTCGAAGCGGCGTTCGTGCGAGACGTAGCGGTACAGGCCCGAATCCTGCTTGGTCAGCACCGACACATAGCGCTTCTCGACCACCACTGCGCGCAGGCCGGCGACCGTCTTCGGCTTGCCGTCCTGGCCGATCGCCAGCAACTGCAGGGCACGCTTGGCGCCGCGCTGGATGTAGTTCAGATCGTCCTGCGACTTGATGCCGACCAGGTGATCGTTGCTCGACACCAGGGCGCTGGTCTGGGCGGCGACGTTGCGGCCGCTGCCGGGTTCGAAGGCCCGGGCGAGGAAACTCAGCTGATAGGTCGCGCGCTCGTACTTGGTCAGGTCGAGCTTGAACTCGGCCCGGCCTTCGGCGTTGGTGGTCTGGTCGCTGAGCGATTCGTCGTAGCCTTCCTTGGCGCGCTGCGGGTCGAAGAACTGGTAGCCCGGATAGGCCGGGAAGCTCGGGAAGGCCGGGCGCAGCACCATCGTGCCTTCGACGCGGCGCTGCTGCGCGGGCGTGCCGAACAGATTCTCGGCATCGACCAGGGCGGCGAGCTGTTCGGGCTTGATCCAGCCGTTGGGGTTCTCCGCCGACAGCTTCGCCTTGACCCGCATGGTGTCGGGCGCGAACTCGCGCACCTGCACCGAGGTCGAGCCGATGGTGGTGCGCTTGTCGTCGCGGCCGAGCAGGAACAACTGTACCTGCCAGGTGCCGCTGGGCGCGCTGTCGCTCGGGGTGAAGCTGGCGCTCTCGAAACCGCTGGCGCTGAGCTTGAGCCGCTCGCGCTTGGCGACGGTGCCGCGCGGATCGGTGAACTCCCATTCCAGCGGCAGGCCGGTCAGGGCGCGCTTCCAGTCGGCGGCGCGCACGATCATGCCGATGTTGACGGTGTCGCCGGGCCGGTACAGGCCGCGGTCGGAGAACAGGAAAGCGTTGAGCGCGCCGGCCTCCAGGTCGTTGGGCTCGCCGCCGATGTCGAAGCGCGAATAGTCCAGGGTGCGGTCGTGGTCGCCGATCGGCAGGAACGAATAATCCTCGCCCTGGCTCACGGTCAGCATGGTCGGTTGCTTCTCGCGCTTGAAGCCTTTCAACGAGGGCAGTTGCGCGCGGCCGCTGGCGTCGGTCTCGGCCTCGACCAGGGTTTCGCCGTTGCGGGCGACCGCGCGCACGCGAGCGCCGGCAACCGGCGTGCCGTTCGACAGCGATTGCACGAACACGTCGCGGCGGCCGTCGAGCGCCTGCTTGACCGCCATGCCCAGGTCGGTCAGCACCACCAGGCGGCTGTCCTCTTCGCTGCCGGCTTCGTCGGCCAGGGTGTCCTCGGCGCTGCGTTTCTTGTCGTCTTCCTCGAGCGTGCGCAGGCTCAGCAGGAACACGCCGCGGCGGCCGGGCTTGAGGTATTGGCCGAGGTCGACGCCTTCGTAATGGGCCTTGGCCGGATTCTCGGCCGGCAGGGTCAGGCGTTTTTCCTCGCGTTCGACCAGACTGTCGGCGGACAGGTTGTAGAAGCTGGGCTTGGCGTAGCTGCCTTCGTTGTTGAACACCAGGTGCTGGATCTGCTCAGGCAGGACCCGGGCGATTTCCAGGCGCGCGCCGGCGACGTTGCGCGAGACCAGGCTGATCCGGCGTTCGCCGCGCAGCGACAGCAGCGCGCCTTCGCCGACGAAGCGCAACAGCTTCGGGTAGTCGGGCACGGTCACGACCGTGGTGTGGGGCGCGCCGAGCATGAAACCGCCGAAGGCCTTCAGGCCCTTGTCGACGCGCAGATAGATACGGCGGCCGGGCGGGGCCTGGAACTTGAAGCTGTGGGTCTCGACGTATTCGCGTTCGGTCGGCACTGCGCTCAGCGGCAGCGGCGTGGCGTGCTTCAGCACCGCCTCGTCGACGTCGTCGCGGCTCCAGGTGTAGGCGCCGCTCTGTTGTGCCGCGGGGCGGCGCGGGTCCTTGACCGGCAGCAGCCAGGCGCGCACGGCGCCGGCGACCTCGCTGTCGCGCATGGCGTTGTTGAAGCTAAGCACCAGCACCTGTTCCGGCTCGAAGCGCTCGTTGTCGACCAGGGCGGCAGCGGCGTCGGTGACGTTGACGCTGTACAGCGAGGGCAGGGCGACCGTGGCGCCGAGCGCCTCGGCGCTGCCGCTGCCGCCCAGGGTGCTGACGATGCCGGCGGCGAGTTCGAGCTTGAGGCTGCCGCCGTTCTCCGGCAGGGTCAGCGGCTGCGAATGGATCCAGGCTTTGAGCCGGCCCTTTTCGTCGTAGTTGACCGTGTACTTCGGCGCCGCCAGCGCGGTGCCGGCGCCGTCGGCGAGCTTGAGGGCAATGCGGCGCTCCAACTGGGCGGCATCGACCGGGTGCGAGAACTTGAGTTCGTACACGCCTTTCTTGAGCGCGGGGTCTTGCGGGTCCTGGTAGAACTCGCTGCTGGCGATCTGCGCGGTGAACGGCGCGGTCTCGAATTCGAACTCGTATTCCTGCAGCAGCACCTTGGGGGCGAGGCTGAGCTTGGGATCGAGTTCGACCGTGTAGCGGGTCTTGACGGGCCAGTCGGCCGAGGGCTTGAACACCAGGGTCTTGTCGTCTTCCCAGCGCCAGGCGCCCTTGAGTTCGGGGCTCATGGTCACGCCGGCCGGCGCCAGGCCGACTTGCTTGATCGGCGCGGCCGTGTCGGAGAAGGTCAGACGCAGGCTGTCGACCTCGGCCGGCGCGCGCGCGTAGTCGGTCAGCGCCGGAGTGTGGACTTCGACGTCCAACGCGCCGGGAACGACCGGCTTGGGCCGGGTGGCGAGCCAATAACCGAGCGTGCCGACCAGGATCAGACCGAGCACGCTGCGCAGGTACAGCCTCGGGCGTTGCCGCACCCGGGCGAACACGGCGGCGAGCCAGGCCGGCGGGACCCAGTCGATTTGGCCGAACAGGGAGCGCGAAGCCCGCGCCCAGGGTGTGGCGCGGCCGGCGTCGCCGGCCTCCGCGGTGGGAGCCGGTTGCGACGGCGAGTCGGTGTTTTGCATTGCGGGTGTTCCAATCCGTGGTGCTGTGGCTAGTGCCGGGCCAGTGCGATCCGTTGCCTGGCCGGTCCCCGTGTTTGTCCCTTCCCCGACCGGGCCCGACGCTTGCGCGCGGGCTGGCGATGTCGATCGAAAGCCTAGACCGGAATGTTAGAAATTCGTTCCTGCCGTTCGTCGGAATCTTAAGTATTTTTTAACGCCATGGAAATCGGCAGCGACGACCGCCTGCGTCGGCGGCCGAAACGCCAGGGCGGCAGTCGGGACGCCCGGCACTTGGTCGCCTCGTCCGCGAGCGCTTAAGCTCGGGACCGTTTTGCACTGTGGGAGCTGGCATGGACATCGTGGCGATCGTGATGGTGGCGTTGGGGCTGTACCTGGCCTTCAAGTTGGTCGGCTTCCTGCTGAAGTCGGCGATGTGGCTGCTGGTCCTGGCCGGGCTCTACTACCTGATCGCACCGCTCGCCGGTTGGCCCGTGCCCTGGTGAGCGCCGCTGCGCCGTCGTCTTCGTCCCCGTCGCAAGGAAACCGACTCGCCATGAACGACCGCACCGACGCCGTACCCGCCCATTGGCACGCAGACACTCAGGACGCCGGACACCTGGTCCGGGCCGTCTACGAATGCATTTCCGGACCGGCCGGCGCGCCGCGCGACTGGGCGCGCTTTCGCTACCTGCAGCACCCGCGCGCGCTGAGCCTGCGCACCGTGGTCGAGGCCGACGGCTCGACCCGCGCCGCGGTGTTCGACGTCGACAGCTACATCGCCGACGTCGAAGCGTTCTTCACCGGCAACGACTTCCACGAAGTCGAGACCGACCAGCGGATCGAACGCTTCGGCCAGATCGCCCATATCTGGAGCAAGTACGAGGCACGGCCGACGCCGGACTCGCCGACCGTGCTCAAGCGCGGCGCCAACAGCATCCAGCTCTGCCACGAACAGGGGCGCTGGTGGGTGTTCTGCACGGTCTGGGACAACGAGCGCGAGGGGTTGCGCTTCGATTTGTTCTGAAGGCATGAGCGATAGGCGCTGCGCCATCGCGGCAAGCGCGGCGTCCGTTTTCCGAGCCCCTCTCCGGCATGTGGGGGAGGGGGCGCAGCTGGTGAGCGATGGGCTCGCACGGTCCCGAACGTTCTGGGCTCGGGCCGGGCGGGGATGGGGTTGAATGAGGGCGCATCGCAGCGCCCCGACATCCAACACGTCGCCACCGCCGCGTCAGCGTCGCCTACGCAACACAGCATCGCGTCCGATCCAGGCGGGGCAGCACTGAATTCGCCCCGCATCGCCCCCAGATCGAAAGCAACTACGTTTCGAGCGCGACCGCATGCTGCCGTTTTCCGTACTCGACCTGGCGCCCGTCACCGAAGGCAGCGACACCCGCCAGGCCTTCGCCAACAGCCTCGACCTGGCCCGGCATGCCGAGCGCCTGGGCTACAACCGCTATTGGCTCGCCGAACACCACAACATGCCGGGCATCGCCAGCGCCGCGACTGCGGTGCTGATCGGCCACATCGCCGGCGGCACCTCGACGATTCGCGTAGGCGCCGGCGGCATCATGCTGCCGAACCACGCGCCGCTGCAGGTCGCCGAACAGTTCGGCACCCTGGCGTCGCTGTACCCGGATCGGATAGATCTCGGCCTGGGACGCGCGCCCGGCACCGACCATGCGACCGCACGTGCCCTGCGTCGTTATTACGACGGCGCCGACAGCTTTCCACAGGACGTCAGCGAGCTGCTGCATTACTTCGAACCGGTGCAGCCCGGGCAAGCGGTGCGCGCCGTGCCCGGCGCCGGCCTCGAGGTGCCGGTGTGGCTGCTGGGATCGAGTTTGTTCAGTGCGCGGCTGTCGGCCGCGCTGGGTTTGCCGTTCGCCTTCGCCTCGCATTTCGCGCCTGACGCGATGGACGAAGCCCTGAGCCTGTACCGCCGCGATTTCCAGCCGTCCTCGCGGCTGCAACGCCCGCACGCGATGCTGGCCTTGAACGTGGTGGCCGCCGATACCGGCGCCGAAGCGCGGCGTTTGTTCACCACCCAGCAGCAAGCCTTCGTCAACCTGCGCCGTGGCCGCCCCGGTTTGATCCCGCCGCCGATCGACGACATCGAATCGTTCTGGACCCCGCTCGAAAAAGCCGGCGTGGCCCAGGCCCTGGCCTGCGCCGTGGTCGGCGATGCCGGCGAAGTGCGCGAGGGCATCGCCGCCTTCATCGAACGGCACCGGCCGGACGAGCTGATGCTGACGGCGAACATTTACGACCATGCGGCGAGATTGCGTTCGTTCGAGATCGCCGCCGAGGCGTGTCGGGGGTAGATCAATTGTAGGAGCGACGTGAGTCGCGACCAAGGGACGCGCAGAGGCGACAACGCCGATGCCATCTATCGAAGCGGCGCGCTGTCGCCGGGGTAGGAGCCGCGCGAGCCGCGACCAAGGGACGCGCAGAGGCGACAACGCCGATGCCGTCCATCGAAGCGGCGCGCTGTCGCCGGGGTAGGAGCGGCGCGAGCCGCGACCGCGTAGCCGCGATCTCGCTGCGTTTTCCTCAAGCAAGAGCAGAGCTTCCGTGAAAGCTGGCCGCACGTCCTGTGCGGTGCCCTCCGGGTCTCCAGGCGTTCTCGCGAGTTCGCTACTGCGCCAAGCTCATAACGGCAACGGCAACGGCAACGGCAACGGCAACGGCAACGGCAACGGCAACGGCAACGGCAACGGCAACGGCAACGGCAACGGCAACGGCAACGGCAACGGCAAAGGCAACGGTGATCTACCACTGGAGGAGCGGCGTGAGCCGTGACTAAACAACTACGATCACTCGCGCCGGCGGCCGCGGATCGCGGTCGCGGCTCGCGCCGCTCCTATCCCGAAGCAGCGTTGCCGTTGCTGTGCGCCGCCTCGTGCTCGCAAAGGCAATCGAAGACCCGGAGGGCGGCGCGCAGGGATGCGCGCCGTTTTTCATCGGGACAGGGATGTCCCGTATGAAAAATCCCTGCGTCGGCGTCGAACGTGCGGGCCTGTGATTCAAAGAAAAGCATTTTTCTTTGGTTACCTTTCTTTTGTTGCTTATGACAAAAGAAAGTAACCCGCCGCTTTAGTGGCGGAAGCTTTTGGTGTTTGATCTAGATCTTTGAGAAGCCTCAAGCAAGAGCAGAGCTTCCGTCCGCTGACGCGGCCGGGTTACTTTCTTTTGCTAAGCCCAAAAGAAAGGTAACCAAAGAAAAGGGCTTTCCTTGCAAGGGCACAGGCCACGAGTGCGGTGCTGTCGCCGGGATTTTCCGATAAGACGTCCCTGTCTTATCGGAAAACGCCGCACGTCCTGTGCGGCGCCCTCCGGGTCTTCAGATGTTCTCGCGAGCTCGATACTGCGCCAAGCTCATCACGGCAACGGCAACGGCAACGGCAACGGCAACGGCAACGGCAACGGTGATCTACCACTGTAAGAGCGGCGTGAGCCGCGACTAAACAACTACGATCACTCGCGCCGGCGGCCGCGGATCGCGGTCGCGGCTCGCGCCGCTCCTACCCCGAAGCAGCGTTGCCGTTGCTGTGCGCCGCCTCGCGCTCGCGAAGGCCATCGAAGACCCGGAGGGCGGCGCGCAGGGATGCGCGCCGTTTTTCATCGGGACAGGGATGTCCCGTATGAAAAAGCCCTGCGGAGGCATCGCTCGTGCGGGCTAGTGATTCAAAAAGAAGCATTTTTCTTTGGTTACCTTTCTTTTGTTGCTTATGACAAAAGAAAGTAACCCGCCGCTTTAGTGGCGGAAGCTTTTAGCGTTTGATCTTGCTACGCAAGAAGCTACAAGCCACAAGCAAGTGCAAAGCTTCCGCCCCCTAAAGGGTGCGGGTAACTTTCTTTTGGCCAAAGCCCCAAAAGTCCGTCTGGATTCCCTTCGGTCAAAAGTCACCAAAGAAAAGTGCTTTTCCTTGACGAAGCTCCCCTGCGAGCACGCAGCTTGCGCCGGGATTTTCCGATAAGACGTCCCTGTCTTATCGGAAAACGCCGCACGTCCTGTGCGGCGCCCTCCGGGTCTCCACTTGACCGGCAAAGCAGAAAAGCAGCAAAGCAGATCAAAATCTCGCCAAAGGCAAAGGCAAAGGCAAAGGCAAAGGCAAAGGCAAAGGCAACGACAGAAGCGGCGCTACGCGCCTCAGTGCTTCTCCACCCGCAACAACTCCACCTCGAACACCAACGACGCATCCGGCGGGATCACCCCGCCGCCGGCGCCTTCGCGGCCGTAGCCCATCTCCGGCGGCACCATCAGGATGCGCTTGCCGCCCACGCGCATGCCGGCGACGCCGTCGTCCCAGCCGCGGATCACGCGGCCGGCGCCGAGCAGGAAGTCGAAGGGCTTGCCGCGGTCGAGCGAGCTGTCGAATTTAGTGCCGTGTTTGTCGGCAGCCTTCTCGTCGTAAAGCCAACCGGTGTAATGGACGATCACGTCCTGGCCCGACTGGGCGACCTCGCCGGTGCCGACGCGTTCGTCGATGGTCTGGAACTGGGCGATGCGGCCGCTGAAGACCTTCGGCGCCGCCGCTTCTTCCTGCGCCGCCGGTTTGCGGCAGGCGCTCACCGCGACGGCGGTCGAAACCAGGGCCAAGGCCAACGGCAGGGCGCGTGCCCAACGGCGCAGGCGCGACGGAACCGGGTTCGCGGACAAGCAGGATGTGGAACGACCGATGGACACGCGCGACCTCTGAGTTTTCGCCGACAGGAAGCCAAGCTTAGCCGCTGTCGGCGCACCCCGTGCGGCTGCGCCGGTTCACGACGAAGGTATGCGCCGCTCGTACTCGGCCTCGACCCGGGTGTGGGTGCGCCAGAAGCCTTGAGGTTCTTCGCCCGACAGCAGCGCGAGCAGGATGCCCAGGTGGGTATGCCAGCCGCCGGCGACGCTGATCATCATGGCGCGGTCGGCGAGGCGGCGATGAGTCACGATCAGGCGCACGCGCGCGCCTTCCTCGCTGAGTTCGAAGCTGACTTCCGAAGGCGGGGTGTCGCTCCAGGTGTAGCTGAGCAGATGCGGCGGGTCGATCGCGGTGATCCGGCCGCGTTCGCGGTGCTCGCCGCCGTACTGGGCGTATTTCGCCGGCGGCGGGTCGTCGTCGCGGGTGAGTCGGTCGTTGTTGAAGACCAGTTCGACCGCACCGCCCAGACGCAGATCCATGTCGCCGGCGGCGAGCCAGCGGCGGCGCTTGTCGGATTCGGTCAGATAGGCCCAGACCCGGTCGATCGGGCCGGGTAGCAGGCGTTCGATGCGCACCGTGTCGGCGGCGGTGACGGTGCCGTAGTCGTCGTGAGTCGTGGACAAGCTCATGGCGGTCTCCTGAGGCCGCACGCGCGGCCAGGGTGGGGGGGCGGTCAGGCGCGAGGTTTGCGTCGCGCGGTGGCGGCGGTTTTCTTCCTGGTCGCAGACGGCTTGGCCTTCGGCGCGGATGCGCCGGACGCGGCTTGGTCTTCGGCGCGCAACAGGGCTTCGAGACTGTCGAGGCGGTCGTTCCAGTAGCGTTCGTAATGGCGCAGCCACTCGAAGCCGCCGTGCAGCGGCCCGGCGTCGAGCCGGCAGACGTGGGTGCGGCCGAGCACGGTGCGCTGAACCAGGCCGGCGCGTTCCAGCGCCTTGATGTGCTTGGAGGCCGCGGCCAGGGTCATGCGATAGGGCTCGGCGAGTTCGCCGACGCTGTGCTCGCGTTCGGCCAGGCGATGCAGCATCGCCCGCCGGGTCGGATCGGCGAGGGCATGGAATACGGCGTCGAGCCGTTCGGAGCGATAGTCAACCATGAGGTTGAATATCCGTCCGTCCAGGCCGATTGTCAACTGATTGGTATAATTTCGGTTGGCACGCCGACGAGCGGTCAGGCGGCGGCGACGATCAATGCCCGGCGAACTGCGCCGGTTCGAGGCTGGCGCCGAAGGCGCGCATGGCCTGCGCGGTGGCGGCGTCGGCGGGGAAGAAGGATTCGATCGCCAGCTCCGACAGGGTGACTTCGAGCGGGGTGCCGAACACGGTGATGGTGCTGATGAAGGCGAGGTCGCCGAACTCGCTGCGTACGCGGAACGGCACCGCGACGTGCGCCGAGGCGGTCAGTTCGGATTCGTCGTAAGGATCGTCGCAGGGGTAGGCGGCCAGTTCGTCGTACAGCGTCGACAGGAACGGATCGCGGGTGGTGTCGGCCAGGTGACGCAGGCGGTGCAGCAGGTGCGCGCGCCATTCGCCCAGATTGATGATGCGCGGCGCCAGCCCTTCCGGGTGCAGGCTGACCCGCAATACGTTCGACGGCCGGGCCAGCAGGAAATCGGGAATGCCGGCGAGCAGCGGCGCGACCGCGCGGTTGTGCATGATCAGGTTCCAGTGCCGGTCGACCGCGAGCGCCGGATGGGGCTCGTGCCCGTACAACACCATCTCGATGGCGGCGTGGGCTTCGCGCAAGGCCGGGTCGTCGAGGGAGCGTTCGGCGTACATCGGCGCGAGGCCGGCTGCGGTCATCAGTTGGTTCCTTTCGCGCAGGGGCACGTCGAGGCGGTCGGCCAGGCGCAGCAGCAGCGCGCGGCTCGGCAACGAGCGTCCGGTCTCGATGAAGCTGACGTGGCGGGTCGAGACCTCGGCCATTTCGGCGAGGTCGAATTGGGTCAGGCGGCGACGCTGGCGCCAATTGCGCAGCAGCTCGCCCACGGGGCGGAGATCGTTCATGCGGCCACGATAGCCCGACGACCCGGTCGGCGGCATTACCTGGCAGGTAATCGACCGGCCGCGCTCGCAGGGGTGTGATGGCTCCCGAATTCCACACCAACCTTCCACCCGCGAAACCTTCAGGAGTCGACCATGGCCATCGCCACTCAAGCTCGTCCTTCTTCTCTTCTGCGCCGTGCGCTGCTCGCCGACGCCGTCATTTCCGGCGCGGCCGGCGCGTTGCAACTGGCCGCCGCAGGTCCGCTGTCCGGCTTGCTGGCCATCGAGGCGGGCTGGCTGCAGCGCAGCGGCATCATTTTGCTGGCCTGGACCGTCTTCCTGGGCTGGGTGCTGACCCGCAAGCCGGTTTCGCCGTCGTTGGCCTGGACGGTCATCGGGCTCAACCTGGCCTGGGTCGCGGCCTCGATCCTGGTGTTGGTCGAAGGCGCGATCGCGCCGAACCCGCTGGGCATGGGCTACGTGTTGGCGCAGGCGGCGGTCGTGGCGATCTTCGCCGAACTGCAGTTCTTCGGCCTGCGCAGGCAGTCGCGTGGCTGAGGCGAGCGGCAGGACTGCGCACTCAGCGCTCGCGTCACGGCTCTCGCGCAGGCGAGGGCCGTTGTCGTTTCACCACCGTGGCCTGAACGCGTTAGATTGCGCGTCAGATCAATCGTCCGGCATAACCCGCGCCGGCGGTGCCAAGGGGGAATGCGATGAAACCGATCCTGTGTCTGCTGGCAGTGGCGTTGCTGACCGCTGCGCCGCTGTCGGCGCAACCCGGTCCGATTCCGGCGATGAGCGCCGAACAGGTCGCCAGCCTGCTCGACGGCGGCAACCGACTGGAAAAGCGCATCGACGGCGACCTCAACGGCGATGGCGACATCGATACGGTGTTTGTCGGCCGCGGCGAGGACCAGCGCAGCCTGATGGTCTGGCTGGCGTATCGCGGCGAGGTCGATTTCGGCCATCAGCCGGTCGGCACGCTGCAACTCGATCCCTATCCGCTCGGCGATGTCGATCTGTCGATCCGCAAGGGCGTGCTGCTGATCGAAGACCTGACCGGCGGGACCACCGCGACCCAGTCGACCTATCGCTATCGTTACGACCCCAAGGCCGAACGCATGCGCCTGATCGGCCTGGACGCGCAGCGCTATAGCCGCACCAACAGCCACGGCACGGTCAAGCTGAGCTGGAATCTGCTGACCGGCGACCGCATCGTCGAACGCGGCGAGGTCAACGATTCCGGCCAGGGCGATCAGGCGATCAATTACGCGCCAGCCAAGCGCGAGAAAAAGCCGAGCAAGCCGCTGTACATGGAAACCACACCGAATCCGGATGCGTTGCTGGAGTCTTTGTAAGACGGCCAGGGAGCGAATCGCCGCGCCTGCCGATCTGCGCCGAACGTCAGCGCGGTCGCGGCACCGACTCGATCAGGCCTGCGGCGCCCGCCACAGCATCGGCGTCGACGGTATGCCGCGGCGCGTCTGCTCCTCGCCTTGAGCCTCGAAGCCCAGGCGCAGATAGACGCCGATGGAGTGGCGCGACGCGTTGACGGTGACCTGCGCGGGCCAGGCGTCCTTTAATAAGGGGTGCGCGCGCAGGCCGGACCAGAGCCGGCGCGCGATGCCGCGGCGCTGGAAGCGGTCGTCGACGAACAGATTATAGAGATGCGCCGGCAGGCGCAGCGCGGCCACGCCGACGATGCGGCCTTCGGCCTCGGCGACGAGATAAGCATGCCCAGCGAGCAGGCGTTCGCGGGTGGCCTCGGCGCCTATCGAGGCCGCCAGCACGGCGCGGCCGTCGATGTCGCAAAGCGGAAAGATCCAGTGTTGCGCCGAAGTGAGGACCAGGGCGCTGATGGCTTCGGCGTCCGCCGTCGTGGCGATCCGCAGGCTGACATCGTCGGTCATCGGCCGCTCACTCTTCGGCGGGCGGCCGATAGGCGACCTCGACGATCGCGTAACGTTGCGGGCCGGCCGGCAGCATCGCCTCGAACTCGTCGTCGATGCGGCGCTTGAGCATGGCCCGCGCCAGCGGCGAGTCGATGCTGATGTGGCCGAGCTTGGCGTCGGTCTCGTCCGGGCCGACGATGCGATAACGCGCCAGTTCGCCGTTGGCGACGTTCTCGACCTCGACCCAGGCGCCGAAGAACACCGAGCGCGGGTCGCTCGGCGTGGTTTCGATGACATGCAGCAGCGGCAGGCGTTTGCTGAGATAGCGCACGCGCCGGTCGATCTCGCCGAGCTGCTTCTTGCGGTAGATGTATTCGGCGTTTTCCGAGCGATCGCCCTCGGCCGCCGCGGCGGCCAGGGCTTTGACGACTTCCGGCCGGCGCACGCGCCACAGGTCGTCGAGTTCGTGCTTGAGGCGCGCGTGGCCCTCGCGCGTGATCAGCGCGGTGCTGTGTTCGGCAGGAGGGCGCCAGCGGGCCATGAGTGCTCGCTTACTGCGCCGCGCTGACGCGCTTGAGGTTGTAGTTGAGCTGCGAGTCGATCGCCTTGCCTTCCTGGTCGAGCAGGCGGATCTCTTCCTTGGAGACGACTTCGAACAGGCGGTCCTGATCGCTCTTGCTGTTCGGGTCCAGGCGCAGGCGCTTGCCTTCTTCCTCGGCGGTCCAGGTGCCGTCGCCCTTGGCGTTGCCGTCCTTCTTGCCCTGGTAGGTCTCTTCGATGGCGTAGGTGCCGTCGCTCTTGAACTCGAGCTTGGTGTCGATGCCGGCGCAATCGGCGCAGGGCAGGGTGCCGCTGAAGCTGCCGGCGAAGGCGGCGATATCGAAGCCGGTCTTCGGCACTTCGGCCGGGATCGGTTCCGGAGCGGGTGCGGCCGGTGCGGCTTCGGCGGCCTTGGGCGCATCGGCCGGCGCGGTCGGCGCTTCGGCGGGCTTATTACATGCGCTCAGGGCGAGCGCGGCGAGGCAGGCGAGAGCGAGCGATTGCTTGGTCATGAGCGACTCCGGGTTGGGATGGTGGAAACGATCGATGAAACCGATGGGGGTTACGACGAAACAAGGCACGGCCAGGCCGGGCGGCCGCGCACCGCGGTCGCGGCGGGCCGTGCCGGAGGGCTAGCGCTTTCCGCCGAAGATGCCGCCGAGCAGGCCGCGCAGGATCTGCCGGCCGATCTGGTTGCCGACCGTGCGCGCGGTCTGCTTGGCCATGGTCTCGACCATGCCCTGGCGGCGCTTGGTGCCGAACACCGCGTCCTTGATCGACTGGCCGATGCCGCCTTCTTCCTGGTCGTCTTGCTCGCGGGTCTTGGCGGCGGGGGCGTCGGCCTGCACGGCGGCGGTCTCGGCGCGCTTGGCCAGCATTTCCGCGGCCGATTCGCGGTCGATCGAGGTGTCGTACTTCGGCCCGATCGGGCTGCCGGCACGCAACTGCGCGCGTTCGGCCTCGGTGATCGCACCCATGCGGCAGCGCGGTGGCGCCACCAGGGTGCGTTCGACCGGCATCGGCACGCCCTTGTCCTGCAGGGTCGAGACCAGCGCCTCGCCGGTGCCGAGCTGGGAGATCACCTCGGCGACCTTGAGCGCCGGATTGGGCACGAAGGTTTCGGCCGCGGTCTTGACCGCCTTCTGGTCGCGCGGGGTGAAGGCGCGTAGCGCGTGCTGCACGCGGTTGCCGAGCTGGCCGAGAATGTTGTCGGGGATGTCGTCGGGAAACTGCGAGCAGAAATACACGCCGACGCCCTTGGAGCGGATGATGCGCACGACCTGTTCGACGCGTTGCTGCAGCGCCGGCGGCGCGTCGTCGAACAACAGATGGGCCTCGTCGAACACGAACACCAATTTGGGCCGGTCGAGGTCGCCGACTTCGGGCAGTTGCTCGAACAGCTCCGACAGCAGCCACAGCAGGAAGCTCGAATACAGGCGCGGCTTGAGGATCAGCGAATCGGCGGCGAGGATGTTGATGACGCCGCGGCCGTCGCTGGTGGTGCGCATCAGGTCGTTGAGTTCCAGCGCCGGCTCGCCGAAGAAATGGGCGCCGCCTTCCTGTTCCAGGCGCAACAGCGAGCGCTGGATCGCGCCGACCGACTGGGTGCTGACCAGGCCGTAGCTGGTCGAGATGTCCTTGCGCTCGTCGGCGACCAGGCCGAGCAGGGCGCGCAGGTCTTCCAGGTCGAGCAGCAGCAGGCCGCGGTCGTCGGCGAGCTTGAACACGATGTCGAGCACGCCCGACTGGGTGTCGTTGAGTTCGAGGATGCGCGCGAGCAGGGTCGGGCCCATTTCGCTGACCGTGGTGCGCACCGGATGGCCCAGCTTGCCGAACAGGTCCCAGAACACCGTCGGGTTGCCGGCGGGGGTGAAGTCGCTGATGCCGATCTCGCCGAGGCGGGCCTGCAGCTTGTCGTTGAGGGTGCCGGGCATGGCCAGGCCGGCGACGTCGCCCTTCACGTCGGCGAGGAATACCGGCACACCCTGGCGCGAAAAGCCTTCGGCCAGCGTCATCAGGGTGACGGTCTTGCCGGTACCGGTGGCGCCGGCGACCAGGCCGTGGCGGTTGCCGAGCTTGGTGTGCAGGAACACCTGGCCGCTGTCGGGGGTGGTCACGGCCTTGCCGATCAGGATGTCGTTCTGGGTTGCGCCGGGGGTCGAAGCCATATCCGCGTCCGTGATCCATGAAGAGAAAGCGAAGGGCCGATTCTAGCGGCAGCGTCATGAGGTTCGTGAACTGTGATCCGGCCCGGCTCATGCGCCGGCGCGACCGGGGTCGCGATTCGCCGCAGACGGCGCCGGAATGAACCCGGCAAACCCGGAAAAGCCGGCGATGTCGTGTTTTCTTGCCGCGCCCGGACCCCGCCGTTACCCTGGGCCCCCGCAACAAGGACCTGCCGCACGCCACATGCCTGCTTCCCTCCGCATCCCTGGCGCACTCGCGCCGCTCGCCGCCGCGCTCGCGCTGTCCTGTCTTTCGCCCGATGCCGCCGCGCTGTCCAAGCGCGACCAGGCCGCCGTCGATGCCCTGACCCAGCGCATGCAGTCCGGCGAGGCCCGTTATCAGTCGGCCCTGGTCAAGATCCGCAACGCCGACCCGGCCGGGCGCCGCGAGAGCGATGCCGCGCTCGAGGACATGGAGGACGTGATCGCCGCCTGCATGAAGCAGAAGGGTTGCCAACTGACCACGATGCTCGCCGGCTATAAGCGCCTGCTCAAGGCCAATGCCGACGCCTCCACCGCCGCCGGCGACGAAGAAGTCGACGAAGGCGGCACGCTCGACAGCGAAGGGCTCGGCGCCGATGTGCCGGAGGCCGCGCGCGCGGCCGCGCTGCTCAGCGACGACGGCCAGCGCTTCGTCAAGATGGTCCAGTACAACCCGGCGGTGCAGGCCGGCATCCGCCGCTGGCTCACCGACATGCGCGGTTCGTTGATCCAGACCCATGAGAACTACCAGTACATGCGCCAGATGATGTGGCCGCAGTTCGAGCGCGCCGGCCTGCCGGAAGCGCTGCTGTTCGGGATCATGGCCAAGGAGTCCAACGGCAAGGTCCACGTGACCTCGCGCGCCGGCGCCGCCGGCCCCTTGCAGTTCATGTTCGCCACCGGCAAGCGCTTCGGTCTCGGCGACGACGGCAGCGGTTTCGACACCCGCTACGACCCGCGCGCTTCCTCCGAGGCCGCCGCTTCTTACTTGAACGAGCGCCTGGGCCAGCTCAACAACAGCATCGAGATGTCGCTGGCGGCCTACAACGGCGGCGAAGGCCGCGCGCTGCGCATCAACAACGCCAGCGGCGGGCGCAATTTCTGGGACGAGTCGGTCTACAACCAGTTTCCGGCCGAGACCCGCGACTACGTACCGATGGTGATCGCGGCCGCCTGGCTGTACCTGCATCCGCGCGAATACGGCCTGCGCTTCCCCCGTATCGACGCCAAGCCGGCGCCGCTGCGTCTGAGCAAGGCTACCTCGATCTACGAGCTGACCATCTGCCTGGGCAACGGCGGCACCCGCGAGGGCTATATGCGCGCCCTGCGCAACCTCAACCCGCGTTACCAGCCCAGCAGCTATCTGGCGGCCGGCACCAGCCTCAACGCCACGGTCAAGATGGTCGGCCTGTACAACCGCTGGTGCACCCAGGGCAAGCGCGCGGACCTCGCCCATACCCTGGTCATGAGCGATGCCAGCAATGCCATCGTCCGCATCGGCCCGCTGACCGTGTTGCCGTCTTCCGACGGTGCCGTCGACGGCACCCAGCCGACCACCATCGCCGCCGGCGAACTGGCCGGCCTGGCTTCGCCGCAAGCGCCGGCGAAGAAGAAGCCGGCGACGCCGCGCGACTACCGCGTGCAGCGCGGCGAAACCCTGACCGACGTCGCGCAAAAGTTCCAGTGCGACACCAAGCAGCTCGCCAAGGCCAATGGCATCAAGGCCCCGCGTTATATGGTCAAGCCGGGACAGAAGCTCAAGCTCAACGGCTGCGGGCCCTGAGCCGGCGTTGAGTCCGGAGCGAACGCATGGACGCGCCCGCCGACGAAAAAGGTTTACCGACCCAGGCGGCGTCCGCCGCCTGGGACTTGTCGCCACGTTGGCAGAGCTTCTTCGGCCGGCTTAACCTCCTGTTCGGCGCAGTTGCGACGTGATGGCTTTTTTCCCAAGCTTGGCGCGCGGGCAACCCCGCCGTGCTCGATGCCTTGGATGCGAAGCAGCCCGCGTTCTGGTACACGCCGCATCTGGTGCCGCGCCTGTGCGCCCTGGCAGCGGCACTGCGCGACGACGGGGAAGCGGCCCGCAAACGACTGGCTGTGTCGCGGCGATATGCTGAGGGAGCGGCCGATCCCTCGCTACGTACTGAAGAGGCACGTTTGCGGCGAGACATCGAGGCCTTGATCGACAACGGTCGCGTTTCGAAGCGCAGCGATCGGGAGACAGTAGCGTCTGTATGAATACCACTGCAGCGGGATCGGCTTCGAATAGAAACCCCTGGCTAGCCGCGATCGCGCTGTCGGCCGCGCTGGCGATCGCCGGCAGTTATCTGTCGCCCTGGTTGCACTATGTATTCAAGCCGCTGACCACGCTGTTGATCGTGGCGATGCTGCTCAGGCGCGGTGGCGAAGCCGAACCCGAGGCCGACCGAGGTCCGGGCTACCGGCGCGCGATCCTGGTCGGCCTGCTGCTGTCGACCCTGGGCGACGTGTTCCTGATGTTGCCGGGCGACTGGTTCGTGTTCGGGCTCGGCAGTTTTCTCTGCGCCCATATCGCCTACCTCGTGGGTTTGACCCGGCGCGCACCGTGGTTCGCCGCGGTCTGGCCGTTTCCGGCTTATGCCGCGCTCGCCGCGGCGGTGCTGTCGGTGCTGTGGCCGCATCTGCCGGGGGAACTGCGGGTTCCGGTGATCGTCTACGTGGTCGTGCTCGCGGCGATGGCGGCGCAGGCCGCCGCGGTGTGGCGCTGCCGCGCTTCGCGGGCGACCGCGCTGGCGGCCTTGGGCGGGGCGTTTTTCGTCGCCTCCGACGCGACCCTGGCCATCGACCGTTTCGCCGCACCGTTCGCGGCGTCGTCGCTGGCGGTGCTGGCGACCTACTGGATCGCCCAGACCCTGATCGCGCTGTCGGTCCGCCGCGGCTGATCGCGCTTTTGTTTTATCGCCCCGTAACCGGACCCGGGTCCGGGAATCGGTTTACTAAAGCCAGGGCGCGTGCTAAATCGCTGCGCATAGTCCGTCTGGAGTCCGTCATGCTTACAGGATGTAACCGCGCCGCCGCGGCGCTGCTGACCTTGCTGTTGTGTTCCTGCGCTTCGGCCGGGGTGCGTTTCGACGGCCAGTGGAGCTATCAGCAAAGCTGCGGCTGGAACCACACCGCCAACCTGGACCTGGCCGGTTCGGGCCCGTCCTACACCGGCAGTTGGGACGACGGCACCCGCGTCGGCGGCGACAGCGGCAAGCTCAAGGGCGAGCTGCGCGACGACAAGTTGTTCCTGCAGTTCTGCAGCGACACCGGCACGCCGGCCTGTCCGAGCTACGGCGAGGCTTCGGCCTATCTCGTGCGCGATAAGGCGACGGTGGTCTGGTACCGCAAGTTCGGC
Source organism: Lysobacter antibioticus (assembly GCF_001442535.1). NCBI lineage: Bacteria > Pseudomonadati > Pseudomonadota > Gammaproteobacteria > Lysobacterales > Lysobacteraceae > Lysobacter > Lysobacter antibioticus. The sequence goes on from NZ_CP013141.1 coordinate 184,420, forward strand.
AGCGACTACAAACCGTATCTGACCTTGCACGAGGCCAAGGCTGGGCAGAAGGTGCCGAGCGACGACCAGTGCGCCGACGACGAAGCCAAAGACGACGAACCCAAAGACAACTGAGCCGCGGACCATCGAGTCCGAACAGACAGCGAAGCCGCGGGCGCTCCGGCCCGCGTCGCAGCAAGGAGGCTAGACCATGAACCAACCCGCACAGAACGACGCTGCGGCGACGCCGCCCGCCGCCCCGCCGCCGCGCGTCATGACCGACGACGAACGTCGCGCCATCGCCTATTTCGCCATCGGCGTGGGCTCCGAGGGCAGCATCGGCGGCCGCGACGTCTCCAATCACCTGTCCTTCGCCGGCAACACCGTCAATGGGGTGATGCAGCCGGTCGGCAACAGCGGCTATTCGATCGGCACCTTGCAGACCGACCTGGGCCAGCATCCGGACGTGGTGCCGTCGCTGGTCGACGCTTATCAAGGCTGGGCGCGTGCGAATCATCCCGAGCGCGTGCTCAGCGCCGCCGAACGCACCCAGACCATCGCCGACCTCGGCCGCAACGGCAACACCATCACCGCCCAGGGCGGGCGTGCGATGGACGCACGCATCGAAGGCAATCTCAACGAGTTCCTGCGTTCCGACGCCGGCGTCACCTACATCCACAACCGCGACGTCGCCCAGGCCAACGAACTGGTCAGCGGCGTCATGGCGCAGGTCAGCCAGACCGCGCTGTATCGCAACTCCACGCCTGACGACCAGGTGCGTCTGACCACGATGGTGGCCAAGGTCGAGAACCAGAGCGGCACGCGCTGGACCCCGGCGCTGCTGCGCGACATGAACAACGGCACTCACAACAATGTTGCCGACGTCAGCGGCGCGATCGATCGTTTATTGCCGAGGACCAGCGGCGACCGCGACTACATGGAGACCGGTCGCGACGCCGCGCTGCAGGGCGCGGAAGTGATGATCGCGCTGCGCAACGCCGACTCGCGCAGCCCGATGCACCAGACCTGGCAGGACGTGATGGCCAATCCCCTGGTGAATCCCAGCCAGACCGGTCAAGACGCCGCGCGCCCGCACCTGGCCGCCGAATACGACACCGCCAAGAACCTGTTCCTGCAGAAGGTCGAGGCCCCGGCCTTGATCCATGCGCTCGACCAGGGCGGGGCGTATGCCTATGGCCGTCCGCAACAGGAAGGCCAGGGCCGGGCGGGGCGGCCGACCGCCGGCCTGTACGCCTCCGGCAACGACTTCGTGGTCTGGAATCGCGACGGTAGCGGCCATTCCAATATCGGCGGCGTATGGGCGGACGTGGATCGCAACGAGTTGTCGCGGGTGCGCAATCGCGACGGCACTACCGACCTCAGTCAGACCCACAACGGCGCCACCACGCGCCTGCTGCATGTCGACCCGCATGCGCCGGTGCTACGCACCACGCCCGATCCGGCTCTGCAGCCTGCTCCGCAGCAGCCTGCTACCCAACAGCCCGGTGCGCAGACGCCGGCCACGCAGACGCCGGGCGTGCAGGTGCCGGAGGTTCAGCCGCAGGCGACCCAGCCGCATGCGAACGCGAGCGGACGTGCCGGGCCGGAAGATCCGTTGGTGCAGCAGGCGCGGGCCCAGGTCAATCAACTCGATGCCCGGCTCGGACGCACGCCGGACCAAACCAGCGAATGCATGATCTTCAGCGTCGCCTGTCTTGCCCGCCAGAACGGCTTCGAGCGCATCGACGGCGTGTTCCTGAGCCAACAGACCGAAACCCAACGGGCCGGGCAGAACGTGTTCGTGGTGCAGGGGGCGGCCAACGATCCGGCCAGCCTGCGCGCGCACATGCCGACCGCCGACGCGACCAATACGCCGGTGCAGGATTCGCAGCAGCGCCTGAGCCAGCTCGGCCCGCAGCAGGCGGCGCAACAGGAACAGCAGCAACACACGCAGCAGCAGTCGTTGCCGCCGCACGCGCGGGGCATGTAAGCCCCGCTGCGGGCGGTACCGCCGTCGCCTGGTGCGACGGCGCGGCGGTTACTACGGTTTTGCGGCTTCCGGCGCCGCCTTCGCGTCGGACGAGACCGCGTCGCGGGCTTTGTTCCACCAGCTTCCGGCGACTTCGCGGGCCTTGCCGGCGCCGTCCTTGACCGACTCGTTCAAAGGCTTCCAGGCCTGCTCCTCGGCGAAGCGCGTGGTGGTGCGCAGCACGTCCGGCCCTTCCTGCTTGACCGCTTCCCAGGTCAGCACCGCGATCAGCCGCGGCATGAAGACGAAGGAATCGACGTCGCCGCCCTTGGCTTCGACCTTGGCGATGAAACGCGCGAGTTCCTTGCGCACCGGCTCGGGGGCGCTCGGGTCCTGGCTCATGCGCTTGAGCGTGACCAGTCCGTCGCGGGTGCGGCCTTCCTGGAATGCCAGGCCGGCGCGCGGCAGCTCGCTCATCCACGGCTGCTTCAACAACTGCCCGAGCGCATCGATATGCACTTGCGCGCGGTCCCAGCGCTTTTCGGTGACCGCCAGATAGGTCAGCGCGGCGTGCAGGGTAATCACATGCGCGACTGGCGGCTGGTCCGTGCCGGGCGTCTGCGGCGCGGACCAGACTTTGTCGCTTTCGGCCTGGGCCAGTTGCGGCCATTCCAGACGCTGGAACACCACCGAGCGCAGCGAGTTCGCGGCGACGCGATCGAAGCTGCCGCAGTTGCGCGCCTCGACGATGTCGCTTTCGGCCAGGGCGATCGTGCTCTTGTCGGCGACCAGCGCGCCGTAAGCGAGCAGCACGTGCATGGCGCAGTAGTCGGCTTCGTCGAATTCGACCGGCGGCGCCTTGCCACTCCATTCCATGCCCTTGCGATAGGCGCCGATCGCGCCCGGCAAGCCGCTCTCGGACAGACGCCGATATTGGGTATAGGCCAGGCCGTCGCGCAGCTCGAGCAACTGCTCGTTCTCGCTCTTGCTGCTGCAGGCGGCGAGGGCGGCGATCAACAACAGACACGACACCCGGCGCATGGCCGGGCGATGATGGGATGGCATGGTTCCCCTCCTTGGGTGAGGTCTGCGAAGTCGCAGCGATTCAGTCGTTGCGTCGGGCCAGGGCTTCGCCCAGGCGCACCGCGGTTTCCGCGCCGAGGCCGTCGGCCAGGTTCGCCACGCCCGGCGGCAACAGCACGATCACGGTCGAGCCGTAATTGAAGCGGGCCATTTCGGCGAAACGTTCGAGCGCGATGCCCTTGCCGCGATAGTCCTTGTGCTGGACGCGATCGCCGTAGCGCGGGATCTCGACTCCGCTCCAGACCGTTTCCACGCCCGAGACCAACAGCGCGCCGACCATGACCATCGCCATCGGCCCGAAGTCGGTATCGAAGTGGCAGACCAGGCGCTCGTTGCGGGCGAACAGGCGCGGCACGTTGCGCACCGCGTCCGGGCCGACGCTGAACAAGCGGCCCGGCACGTGCACGGTTTCGCGCAGGGTGCCCGCCCAGGGCATGTGCACGCGGTGATAGTCCTTCGGCGACAGATAGACCGTGGCGAACACGCCGTCGCGGAACGGCGCGGCCGCGGCTTCGTCGCCGCCGAGCAGTTCGGTCGCGGTGAACGACTGGCCCTTGGCCTGGAAGATCTCGCCGGCGCGGATCGGCCCGCACTGGCTGATACGGCCGTCGGCCGGCATCAACAAAGTGCGCGGATCGGCCTCGGGCACGCGCGCGCCGGGCTTGAGCGCGCGGGTGAAGAAGGCGTTGAAAGTCGGATAGGCCTGCGGATCGGGCTCGGCGGCTTCGCCGAGATTCACGCCGAACTTGCGCGTGACCGTATCGATCAGCCACTGCTTGACGCGTGGATTGGAGGAATAGGCCAGCGAGCGCGCGATCGAGGACAGCGCGCGGTGCGGCAGGGCATAGGTCAGGGTGGTGACGAGACTCACGGGGTCTTGGCTTCGGTCAGTGCGGCGAGGTCGGCGGCGATGGCGTTCGGGTCCAGCGGCGGTCGGATCAGGCCGGCCATGCGGCCCTGCGGGTCGAGCACGGCCATGCTGGCGCTGTGGTCCATCGTGTACTGGTCGGCGGGCGCGCCGTCGGGCGCCGGCACCTTGCCGAACACCATGCCGAGCGACTTGGTGAAGGTCTCCAGCGCCGGGATGTCGGCGGTTGCCGCCAGGGTGTCCTTGTGGAAGCCATGGGCGTATTCGCCGATGCGGTCGGGCGGATCGCGCTCCGGGTCGACCGAGACGAACAACACCCGCGGGCGGGTGGATTCGGGAATCGAGTCCCACTGCTTCTGCGCCACTGACAGCTCGGCCAGGGTGGTCGGGCAGACGTCGGGGCAGTGGGTGAAGCCGAGGAAGACCAGAGTCCAGTGGCCCTTGAGTTCGCCGGGAATGAGCTGGGTGCCGTCGGACTGGCGCAGCGAGAACGCGGGCAGGGTGCGCGGCGGCTCGAACAGGCGCACCGCCTTGGTCTGCGGCCAGGGCGAATGGCGGACGCTGCCGAAGTACTGCCTGGAGGCCCACAGGCCGGCCGCGGCGGCGAGCGCGGCGACCAGGATGATGGCGGTGGTGCGATTGAACATGGCGATTCCGTCTGTTGCGCCGGGGGATGATACCGGGCGGGGAGCGGGCTGGTTTGTCGAGGGCCGGCGAGGGGCTGGGAGTCGGGAACCAGGGGCGGAGGGAGCGGGAGCTAAGGGGGGCAGGGGGGGCTCTTGCTCTTGCCGAACCCCGAGTCCCGAGTCCCCAGAGCCCCGGGAGAGTCCCGAGCCCCAAGCCCACCCGCTATACTGCGCGCCTTGTTTTGCCCTGGACCCGCCGTGCCCGCTTCCGCCTCCTTCGAACAGCTGACCCTCGTCGACCTGATCCGCTACGGCGCCAGCCGCTTCGGCGCGGCCGGGCTGACCTTCGGCCACAGCTACGACAACGCGCTCGACGAGGCCACCCAGTTGGTCCTGCATGCGCTGCACCTGCCGCACGACCTGAGCCCGGTCTACGGCGCCGGCCGCGTGACCAGCGAAGAAAAGGCCAAGGTGCTGGAACTGTTCGAACGCCGCGTCAACGAGCGCATTCCGGCCGCCTATCTGACCGGCGAGGCCTGGTTCGCCGGCCTGAGCTTCAAGAGCGACCGCCGCGCCCTGGTGCCGCGTTCGCCGATCGCCGAATTGATCGAGTCGGGCTTCGAGCCCTGGCTCGGCGGCCGCGAGGTCGAGCGCGCGCTCGATCTGTGCACCGGTTCGGGCTGCATCGCCATCGCCACAGCGCATTACCACCCCGATTGGCAGGTGGTCGGCGCGGACATCAACGACGACGCGCTGTCGCTGGCCACCGAGAACAAGGCCCGCCTGCACGCCGACAATGTCGAGCTGCGCAAGTCCGATCTGTTCAAGGGGCTGCAGGGCGAGGTCTTCGATCTGATCGTGACCAATCCGCCCTACGTCACCAACGACGAGACCGACGCGCTGCCGAAGGAATACTCCTACGAGCCGGAGCTCGGTCTGCGCGCCGGCGACGACGGCCTGGACCTGGCGCTGAAGATCCTGCGCGACGCGCCCGATCACCTCAGCGAGCACGGTCTGCTGATCTGCGAAGTCGGCGAGGCCGAACGCGCCCTGGTCGAGCTGCTGCCGCAATTGCCGCTGGCCTGGGTCGAGTTCAAGGTCGGCCAAATGGGCATCTTCGTGGCCGAGCGCCACGACCTCGTCGAACACCACGACGACATCAAACGACTCGCCGACGCGCGCGGCTGAGCGTGCGTCGGCGGCCGGTGGCGGGCGACGCGACGCGTCCCCGCAGCGCCTGAACGCTGATCCAGCACGCATCAGGCGCCAGACCGACCGGAATCCGCAAGCGCCCCGCGGCGTCTGCGTTGGTTCGTGCAGGCGCGCGGATACTCCGGCGTAGGGTCGCCGGTCACCTCGCCGACCACTGCGCCGTACTGCGGCCTCGCTCATCGTTGCAGCGGAAACCTGCGCCGTCGGCTATGGTGGACGACGTAGGTCGCGTCGGCAGTTCGCGCGAGATCGGTGTCTACGACACACGCCACAGCATCGGTTTTTCCTCACATTCGGGGGAATTCGAGATGAGGCGCGAGTCGCAGGCGATGCGTGTCGCCGTCGCATGCCCGCGCGGTCGGCCGGCATAGAATCCGCTGTCCTCGACGCCGTCGCCCTGCGATTCGCGAAGCCGCGCGTCACCGCTGCGTCATACCATCGGCGTAGGCAGGTGGCTGCGTCCGGCGCGCATCGCGATGGCGTCGGCGCAAGACGCACCCCTGCCGCCGCGCATCGGCACGGGCGCTTCGCGCAAGCGACGCTCGCACCGACTCCGCGCACCCCCCACGCCGGACGAGACCGGCACGCATCAGGACTTCGATCAGTGGCCAGCAACAGCTTTGGAAAGCTTTTCACGGTGACGACCTTCGGCGAGAGCCACGGTCCGGCGATCGGTTGCGTGATCGACGGCTGCCCGCCGGGCCTGGAAATCGCGCCGGAAGAATTCCGCCGCGACCTCGACCGCCGCGCCACCGGGCGCACCCGCCACACTTCGCAGCGCCAGGAAAGCGACGACATCGAGATTCTCAGCGGCGTCTACCAGGGCCGCACCACCGGCACGCCGATCGCCCTGGTCATCCGCAACACCGACGCCCGCAGCAAGGACTACGGCTCGATCGCCGAACAGTTCCGCCCCGGCCACGCCGACTACACCTATTGGCAGAAGTACGGCCTGCGCGATCCGCGCGGCGGCGGGCGTTCGTCGGCGCGCGAAACCACCATGCGCGTCGCCGCCGGCGTGATCGCCAAGAAGTGGCTGGCCGAGCGCTATGGCGTGACCGTGCGCGGTTTCATGTCGCAGATCGGCGAAATCGTGCCGAACGCCTATGACTTGTCGGCGGTCGAGGAAAACCCGTTCTTCTGGCCCGCCGCCGACCAGGTCGGCGAGCTGGAAACCTACATGGACGCGCTGCGCAAGTCCGGCGACTCGGTCGGCGCGCGCGTCGACGTGGTCGCCGACGGCCTGCCGCCGGGCTGGGGCGAGCCGATCTACGGCAAGCTCGACGGCGACCTCGCCGCGGCCCTGATGAGCATCAACGCGGTCAAGGGCGTGGAGATCGGCGACGGCTTCGCGGTCGTGGCGTCCAAGGGCAGCGAGCATCGCGACCAGCTCTCGCGCTCCGGCTTCGCCAGCAACCATGCCGGCGGCATCCTCGGCGGCATCAGCACCGGTCAGCAACTGCGTTGCTCGACCGCGTTCAAGCCGACCTCGAGCCTGCGCCTGCCGGTGCGCAGCGTCGACATCCACGGCAACGAGGTCGAGGTGGTTACCACCGGCCGCCACGACCCCTGCGTCGGCATCCGCGCCACCCCGATCTGCGAAGCCATGGTCGCGCTGGTGCTGGTCGACCAGGCCCTGCGCCATCGCGCCCAGTGCGGCGACGTCGGCGTGGTCAGCCCGCGCATCCCGGCCCAGTTGGAGCTCGATGCCGATGCCTGAGCGGCCACGGGTCTGGGTTTCGCAACCGTTGTTCGACGACGTCGTCGCGCGCCTGGGCGAGCATTTCGACGTCGTCGCGACCGCGCGCGTGACCCAGCACGGCCCGGAGGCGATCGCCGCGGCGCTGCGCGAGGCCGACGGCGCCCTGGTCACGCTCAACGACCCGATCGGCGCGGCGCAGGTCGCCGGCGCCGGCCGCCTGCGTGCGATCGCCAACGTCGGGGTGGGCTACAACAACCTCGACCTGCCGGCGCTGAGCGCGGCCGGCGTGCTGGTCACCAACACGCCGGACGTGCTGACCGAGACCACCGCCGACTTCGGCTGGGCCTTGATGATGGCCGCGGCTCGACGGATCAGCGAGGCCGAGCACTGGTTGCGCGAAGGCCATTGGCGGCAGTGGAGTTTCGATTCGCTGCTCGGCGGCGACGTGCACGGCACGACCCTGGGCATCCTCGGCATGGGCCGCATCGGCCAGGCCATCGCGCGCCGCGCCGCCGGCTTCCGCATGCGCGTGCTGTACCACAACCGCAGCCGCCTGCCCGAAGCGGTCGAACGCGAGACGGCCGCGAGCTACGTCGGTTTCGAGGAATTGCTGACACGTGCCGATCACCTGATCCTGGTGCTGCCGTACTCGCCGCAGTCGCATCACCTGATCGACGCCGCCGCGCTGGCGCGGATGCAGCCGCACGCGACCCTGACCAACATCGCCCGCGGCGGCATCGTCGACGAAGACGCGCTCGCCGATGCGCTCGAACACGGGCGCTTGGCCGCGGCCGGGCTCGACGTGTTCGAGGGCGAGCCGGCGCTCAATCCGCGCCTGCTCGCCCTGCGCAACGTGGTGCTGACCCCGCATATCGCCAGCGGCAGCCTCGCCACCCGGCGCGCGATGGTGGCGCTGGCGGTGGACAATCTGATCGCGGCGCTGGGCTATGGGCCCGACGCCGGCCGGCCGCCGTCGCCGCTGAACGCCGCGCAGCTCGCCGAGCGCGCCGGCGCCGACGGCCGCACAATGGGCGCACAGGGCGCGCGATGAAGACGCAGCCCGCGCTCCTGCTTTTCCGGTGCCTTGCGCACCGACCCGAGCAACATCCGCCGGAAATGGGTCCGGCGGCCCCCACTAGTCAGGTAAATAGGAACAGATGAACGCCAAGACGTCCTGCAATGTCGCTGTCGTCGGTGCCACCGGCGCAGTCGGTGAAACCATGCTGAAGGTGCTGGCCGAGCGCAAATTCCCGATCGGTCAGCTGCATGTGTTGGCGAGCGAACGCTCGGCGGGCGAGAAAATCCAGTTCGACGGCAAAACCATCGTGGTCCAGGACCTGGCGAAATTCGATCCGAGCGGCGTCGATATCGCGCTGTTCTCGGCCGGCGGTTCGGTGTCCAAGGAATACGCGCCGAAGTTCGCCGCGGCCGGTGCGGTGGTGATCGACAACTCCTCCGCGTTCCGCTACCAGGACGACGTGCCGCTGGTGGTCAGCGAGGTCAATCCGGAAGCGGCCAAGCGCCGCCCGCTCGGCATCATCGCCAATCCGAACTGCTCGACCATGCAGTTGATGGTCGCGTTGGCGCCGATCCACCGCAAGGCGAAGCTCGAACGCATCAACATCGCCACCTACCAGTCGGTGTCCGGCACCGGCAAGCGCGCGATGGAAGAGCTCGGCAAGCAGACCGCGGCGCTGTTGAACTTCCAGGAAGCCAAGGCCGAGGTCTATCCGGTGCAGATCGCCTTCAACGTGATCCCGCACGGCGGCGACTTCACCGACAACGGCTACACCACCGAAGAGATGAAGCTGGTCTGGGAGACCCGCAAGATCCTCGGCGACGACAGCATCGGCGTGAATGCGACGGTGGTGCGGGTGCCGGTGTTCTACGGCCACTCCGAAGCGGTGCACATCGAGACCCGCGACAAGCTCAGCGCCGTCGACGCGCGCGCGCTGCTCGAGCAGGCGCCGGGCCTGGTGGTGGTCGACGACCCGGTCGGCGGCGGATATCCGACGCCGGTCACGCACGCTTCGGGACGCGATCCGGTTTTCGTCGGCCGCATCCGCGACGACATCTCGCATCCGCGCGGTTTGTCGCTGTGGGTGGTGTCCGACAACATCCGCAAGGGCGCGGCGACCAATGCCGTGCAACTGGCCGAGTTGGTCTGGAACGAAGGCTGAGCCCCGCAGCGCAATGAAGTGAAGTACGGATCGGGCCCTGCGGGGCCCGATTCGTTTGCGAAGCCCGTTGCGCCGCCCGTTTGGCGGCATTCGTTTGCGCTGGGGCGCGCGCCCGGGCCGATATCGCGATCTGCGGGGCGATGGCGCTGGCGTGGACCCGTCGATGTGGTGCACTCTGCGCAGATACGGGTTCCTGTCGATGCGCAGGGCGTCGGGCCGAGTCGGTTCAGGTGATCGAACACCGAGTCGAAGGCCGAATCGATGGCCGACCTTCATCGCCGCGTTGCGCATTCCGCCCGCCGACCGCTAGAGTCGCCGCCTGACCAGGGTAATGGGATCGTCTGTGAGATCAGGTTTCGCACGCACAGCATTGGCTCTCGCGTTGGCTCTGGCCAGTGGGGCGGCCGGTGCGCTCGGTCTGGGACAGATCGAGGTCAAATCGCGCGCGGGCCAGCCCTTGCTGGCCGAGATCCCGGTTATTTCCAGCGACAGCAACGAGCTGGCGCAGTTGCGCGCCGGGCTGGCGTCGCCGGAAACCTTCCAACGCATCGGCCTGGAGCCGCCGCAGGGCATAGTCACCGACCTGCGTTTCGTGCTCGCCCTGGACAACGCCGGCAAGCCGGTGATCCGGGTCACCAGCACCCAGCCGGTCAATCAGCCGCTGCTGACTTTCCTGATCGAAGTCGATTGGGGGCAGGGCCGCCTGACCCGCGAATACTCGGCCTTGCTCGACGCGCCGCGCACGGTGTCCGCGCCGATGCAGCCGCCGATCCAGGCCCCGACCGGCGCCGCCGCCAACACCATCGAGCGTCCGCTCGATGCGCCGCTGCCGTTCGGTGCGCAGCCGCAGGCGACCGATCCGCTGGCGGTGGAGAACCAGCTCGACCGTTACGACCCGGGCAGTGCGATCACCGCGGCACCGCCGCAGGCGGCGCCCGAGCCTATCCCGGTCCAGCCCAACCCGGTACCGCAGGCCGAGCCTGCGAACGCAGGCCGCATCCCGCAGGCGCCGCGCGAGCCGCGCCCGGTGGCGGCCGCGCCGAGCGTCGGCGCCGACGGCGAGATCACCGTCGAGCGCGGCCAGACCCTGTCGGCGATCGCCGCCGGCGTGGCCGGCGAGAACACCCTCAACCAGACCATGATCGCGCTGCTGCGGGCCAATCCCGAGGCCTTCATCGGCGGCAACATCAACCGCTTGCGGCAGGGCGCGGTGCTGCGTCTGCCGCCGGGCAACCAACTCGACGCCATCGATCCGCGCGAAGCCAGCGAGCTGGTGCGGGTGCAGGTCCAACAATGGCGCCAGGCGCGGCAGCCGGTTCCGCAGCCGATCAGCCTGGAGTCCGACGCCGTCGCGAAAACGCCGGTGGCACCGGCCGCGCAGAGCGGCGCGGCCTCGCGCAGCAACGACGCGCGTCTTGAAATCGTCCCGCCGGGGGCCAGCCAAGCCACCCAGGCGGGCGCACAGTCCGGCATCAGCGCCGGAGGCGAGGGCAGCATGGTTCGACAGGAGATTCAGCAGGCCAACGAGGTCATCGCCGCGCGCGATGCCGAACTGGCCGACCTCAAGAGCCGCGTCGCCGAGCTGGAGCAGTTGCAGACGCAGCAGCAGAAGCTCATCGCGATGAAGGACAGCGAACTGGCCGCGAGCCAGCAGCGGCTGGCCGAAAACCAGTCCCGCAGCGAGGGCGGCTCGCCCTTGCCGTGGGTGTTCGGCAGCCTGGGCGTACTGGCCTTGCTGATCGGCGGCTGGGTACTGAGCCGCCGCGAACCCAAGAAGCCGAGCTTCCGCGCGCCGGCGTCGGCGGCGGATGCGCCGAGCCGTGGCGGCAGCCAGGACCGTGCCGCGGCCGATTCCGCCTCGAGCGATTCGGGCGACTCGCTGCGCCGCCGTCCGGACCCCGCCGCGGCCCTGGTCGACCCGGTCGCGCAATTGATCGGCGAACCCGAGGCCGACCGCGCCGCGACCGCCGAACCGATCGCCGCGCCGTTCTGGACCGCGCCCAAGACCGAACCGCGCAGCGGCGCGAAAGTGCCGACCTGGCACGCCGCCGAGGCCGGTAGCGCCCGTTCGCCCGCCGACACCGGCGCAGGCGCGGCGCGGATCGAGCCGGCGGCGACGCCGATCCCCGAATTCGTCGCCACGCCGGTGCTCGATCCGAACCTGGCCGGCAGCAACGCCCAGGCGGCGACCGCACCGGGCCAGGAGCGCATCGAGCTGGCCCGCGCCTACCTCGACCTCGGCGACGAAAGCAGCGCCCGCCAGCTGCTCGGCGAGGTGTTGATCAACGGCGACCACGCGGCGCGCCAACAGGCCGCGCGCCTGCTGCGCGAACTCGAATCCCAGAGTTGAGCCGCGCCAGTACGCGACCGAACCAGGCATGACCGAAGTTTTCGAGACGGACGCCCTTTCTTCCGTAGTGGCGGCTCCCTCCGCAGTGGCGGCGCCGCTGCGCCGCTACGCCATGGGCGTGGAATACGACGGCGGCGAGTTTTCCGGCTGGCAGCGCCTGGTGCGCCCGGGCGAGCCGGACCTGCGCGGCGAAGCCACCGTCCAGAGCACTTTGGAGGACGCGCTGTCGTTCGTGGCCGGCGGCCGCGTCGACGTGACCTGCGCCGGTCGTACCGATGCCGGCGTCCACGCCTCCTGTCAGGTCGTCCATTTCGACAGCAGTGCCCAGCGCGACCTGCGCGGCTGGGTGCTTGGCACCACCTCGCGCCTGCCGCCCTCGGTATGCGTGCGCTGGTGCGTGCCGGTCGCGGCCGATTTCCACGCCCGCTTCTCGGCCCGCGCGCGCCGCTACCGCTACCGCATCCTCAACCGTTCGGTGCGGCCGGCCCTGCAACGGCAATACCTGACCTGGGAGCGCCGCCCGCTCGACGCCGACGCCATGCACCGTGCCGCCCAGGCCCTGCTCGGCGAAAACGACTTCTCGGCGTTCCGGACCGTGCATTGCCAGGCCCCGCATGCGCGCCGCGACCTGCAGTACATCGGCGTGCGCCGCGACGGCGAGGTGGTCGAGATGGAGGTCCAGGCCAACGCCTTTCTTCACCATATGGTGCGCAACATTGTCGGAAGCTTGCTGATGGTGGGCCGGGGCGAACAGCCCGAGGCATGGATCGGGGAATTGTTGGCCGGACGCGACCGTACCGTCGCCGGCCCGACCGCGCCGTCCTCGGGTCTGGTGTTCGTCGGCCCACGCTATCCCGCCGATTGCCAGCTGCCTGCCGAGGTTACGTTTTGAGCCAGCCCTGTCCCCGTACCCTGTTCCGTACCCGCATCAAGTTCTGCGGTTTCACCCGTCCGGGCGATGTCCGTCTGGCCTGTGAGCTCGGCGCCGACGCCATCGGCTTCGTGTTCGCTGCCGGCAGCTCGCGCCGCGTTGCCGCCGAGGAGGCGCGCGCCATGCGCCAGGCCTTGGCGCCCCTGGTCGATGCGGTGGCCTTGTTCATGGACAACCCGGTCGACGAAGTGCGCGAGGTGGTGCGTCAAGTCCGGCCGAGCCTGTTGCAGTTCCACGGCAACGAAGACGACGCCTTCTGCCGCGCCTTCGGCGTGCCTTATCTGAAAGCGATCCCGATGGGCGGCGAACTCGCCGACCAGCACCCTTCGGCGCTGCACACGCGTTACCCGGGCGCGGCCGGTTTTTTGTTCGACAGCCATGCCAAGGGCAGCAGCGGCGGCAGCGGCAAGACCTTCGACTGGACGCGGATTCCGGTCGGCGTGCAGAAACCCTTCGTGCTCGCCGGCGGCATTACCCCGGAGAACGTGTTCGAGGCGATCCTGGCGACGCTGCCCTGGGGCGTGGACGTGTCCAGCGGCATCGAAAGCGCGCCCGGGCTCAAGGACGGCGACAAGATGCGTCACTTCGTCGAAGAAGTGCGGCGCGCCGACTGTCACGTCGACTGAGGCCTTGCGCACGACGGCGGTGCAGGGCGTCGTGCCCTGCGCTGCCATTCGGCGATCGTCTCGCGGGTCCGCTGATCGCGAGCCGCACGAACAAGACCCGCACATCCTTGCCGACAGCGGCGCCGGCGAGCACGGCGTCGCCACCGTCGCGCATCAGGATCGAGACAGCGAATCAGACCGGCGTGGCGTCCAGTTCTCGGCGCAACCAGTCGGCCAACCGCGTTACCCGTGAATCGGCATCGTTGCGTCGGCAACACAGCATCCAGCATCCGGGCGTTTCGACGAAGCCCCACGGCGCAGCCAGTCTCCCCGCCGCGATGTCTTCGCTGACCAACGGCTGCGGCGCAATGGCCACACCCAGCCCGGCGACCGCTGCTTCCAACAGGTAGTAAAGATGTTCGAAGCTGGCACCGAAAGTCAGTGCCTGCGAGTCCATGCCATTCGCGCGCGCCCATGCCGGCCACGCCTGCGGACGTGAACTGGTTTGCAGCAGGGCTTGGTCCAGCAACGACGACGCGGACCGTCCGAGCAGCGCGTCGAAACCGGCATAGCGTGGACTGACCACCGGGCCGATTCTTTCGGTCGTCAGCGTGTGGACCAGCCAGCCGTCGTCCGAGGGCGGCTCGCCGACCAACAGCGCCGCATCCAGCCCCGCCATGCGTGCGTCGAAGTCTCCCTCGTGCACCACCAGGTGCAAATTCAGGTCGGGCAACTCTAGTCCCAGGCGGGGCAGCCGCGGAATGACCCAACGGGCCAGGATGCTTCCCTGGCAGCCCAGGACCAGCGCCGAGGGGAGGCGCCGGCGGCGCAGGTCCGACCATGCGTCCTCCAATTGTTGGAACGCCGCACCGGTCGCGTCGCGCAACTGCAGCCCGGCCGGGGTCAGGCCCAGGCCGCGTCCCTGGCGGGCGAACAATGGCTTGCCCAGCTCTCCCTCCAGGGCTTTGATCTGGCGGCTCACCGCCCCGTGGGTGACATGCAGCTCGCTGGCCGCCTGTGTGACGCTCTGCAGGCGAGCGGCGGCCTCGAACGCGTACAGTGCATTCAGCGAAGGCAGTTTTCGAGCCATCGTATTGGTGAGTTTTACTCAAGCGTTACTGAGATTTTATAGCTTTATAGCCCATTTCCCGTGCGTTAAAGTGCGGGTCCCGATATCCGCCTCCGCACCCAGGCCATGAACCAAGCCCCGCCCACGGATTACCACGCCTATCCGGACGCTTCCGGTCACTTCGGCCGTTTCGGCGGCCGTTTCGTCGCCGAGACCCTGATCGCGCCGCTCGAAGAGTTGGCCGCGGCCTACGACGCGGCCCGCGTCGATCCGGCCTTCATCGCCGAGTTCGAGCGCGACCTGGCCCATTACGTCGGCCGGCCGAGTCCGATCTACCACGCGCAGCGCCTCAGCGACGAAGTCGGCGGCGCGCAGATCCTGCTCAAGCGCGAAGACCTCAACCACACCGGCGCGCACAAGATCAACAACACCATCGGCCAGGCCCTGTTGGCCAGCCGCATGGGCAAGACCCGCATCATCGCCGAGACCGGCGCCGGCCAGCACGGCGTCGCCAGCGCCACCGTGGCCGCGCGCCTGGGCCTGGAGTGCGTGGTCTACATGGGCGCGACCGATATCGAGCGGCAGAAGATCAACGTCTACCGCATGAAGCTGCTCGGCGCGACGGTGGTGCCGGTGACCAGCGGCTCGCAGACCCTCAAGGACGCGCTCAACGAAGCGATGCGCGACTGGGTCACCAACGTGCGCGACACCTTCTACATCATCGGCACCGTCGCCGGCCCGGACCCGTATCCGCGTATGGTCCGCGATTTCAACGCCGTGGTCGGGCGCGAGGCGAGGGCGCAGATGCTGGCCGAATACGGCCGCCTGCCCGATGCGATCACCGCCTGCGTCGGCGGCGGCAGCAATGCGATCGGCCTGTTCCATGCCTTCCTCAACGACCCCTCGGTGCGCATCGTCGGCGCCGAAGCGGCCGGCGACGGCATCGACACCGGTCGCCACGCCGCCTCGCTCGCGGCCGGGCGCCCGGGCGTGCTGCACGGCAACCGCACCTATGTCCTGTGCGACGACGACGGCCAGATCATCGAGACCCATTCGGTCTCCGCCGGTCTCGACTACCCCGGCGTCGGCCCCGAGCATGCCTTCCTCAAGGACGCCGGCCGCGCCGAATACGTCGGGGTGACCGACGACGAAGCGCTCGACGCCTTCCGCACTCTGGCGCGCACCGAGGGCATCCTGGCCGCGCTGGAATCCAGCCATGCCATCGCCCAGGCGATCAAGCTCGCGCGCTCGATGCCGAAGGACCAGGTGGTGTTGTGCAACCTGTCCGGTCGCGGCGACAAGGACGTGCATACCATCGCCGGGCGCGAAGGGCTGCACTTTTGAAGCGAGGAACGAGTGCGTAGGAGTGAGCAGTGAGTAAGGGCGGCGACGCGCCGCCGTTGCGAAATCTCACCCGTCGTGCGGCTCGGTTTTGGCTTTGACTCACTCCTCACTCTTCTGAACTCACTGCTCGCCCCATGAACCGAATCGACGTCAAGTTCCAACACCGGTTTGAAGCGAGGAACGAGTGCGTAGGAGTGAGCAGTGAGCAAGGGCGGCGACGCGCCGTCGTTGCGAGGTCTCACCCGTCGCGCGGCTCGGCTTTGGCTTTGACTCACTCCTCACTCTTCTGAACTCACTGCTCGCCCCATGGACCGAATCGACGCCAAGTTCCAACACCGGTTTGAAGCGAGGAACGAGTGCGTAGGAGTGAGCAGTGAGCAAGGGCGGCGACGCGCCGCCGTTGCGAGATCTCACCCGTCGTGCGGCTCGGTTTTGGCTTTGACTCACTCCTCACTCTTCTGAACTCACTGCTCGCCCCATGAACCGAATCGACGCCAAGTTCCAACACCGGTTTGAAGCGAGGAACGAGTGCGTAGGAGTGAGCAGTGAGCAAGGGCGGCGACGCGCCGCCGTTGCGAGGTCTCACCCGTCGTGCGGCTTTGACTCATTCCTCACTCTTCTGAACTCACTGCTCGCCCCATGGACCGAATCGACGCCAAGTTCCAACACCGGTTTGAAGCGAGGAACGAGTGCGTAGGAGTGAGCAGTGAGCAAGGGCGGCAACGCGCCGCCGTTGCGAGATCTCACCCGTTGTGCGGCTCGGTTTTGGCTTTGACTCACTCCTCACTCTTCTGAACTCACTGCTCGCCCCATGGACCGAATCGACGCCAAGTTCCAACACCGGTTTGAAGCGAGGAACGAGTGCGTAGGAGTGAGCAGTGAGCAAGGGCGGCAACGCGCCGTCGTTGCGAGATCTCACCCGTCGTGCGGCTCGGTTTTGGCTTTGACTCACTCCTCACTCTTCTGAACTCACTGCTCGCCTCATGAACCGAATCGACGCCAAGTTCCAACATCTGCAGGCCGCCGGCCGCAAGGCCCTGATCCCGTTCGTCACCGCCGGCGATCCCTCGCTGGAGGCGACCGTGCCGGTGATGCACGCCCTGGTCGAAGCCGGCGCCGACGTGCTCGAACTCGGGGTGCCGTTCTCCGACCCCATGGCCGACGGCCCGACCATCCAGCGCAGCTCCGAGCGCGCCATCGCGCGCGGCGCCGGCCTGAGCTGGGTGCTGGAAGCGGTACGCGAATTCCGCGGCCGCGACGCCGACACCCCGGTGGTGTTGATGGGCTATCTGAACCCGATCGAGATCCGCGGCAACGCGCGCTTCGCCCGCGATGCGGTCGCCGCCGGCGTCGACGGCGTCCTGCTGGTCGACCTGCCTCCGGAAGAGGCCGGAGAACTGCGCGCGGCCTTCAACGAGACCGGCCTGGCCCTGATCCTGCTGGCTTCCCCGACCACCACCGACGCGCGCCTGGCGCTGCTCTGCGACGACGCCCAGGGTTACCTGTACTACGTCAGCTTCGCCGGCGTGACCGGCGCCGACCGCCTCGACGCCGGCGCCGCCAACGAGCGCCTGCACACCATCCGTGCCCGCAGCCGGGTGCCGGTGGTGGCCGGTTTCGGCATCAAGGACGCGGCCAGCGCCGCGGCCATGGCCCGCGAGGCCGACGGCGTGGTGGTCGGCAGCGCCCTGGTGGCCGAACTGGCGCCGACCACCGATGCCCAGGCCGCGGCCCAGGCTGCGCGGCGTTTCCTGACCCCTCTGCGACAGGCCCTTGACGGCTGAACCACGGACCGTATGGTTCGCTGCGTTAAACTGACCCGCTAGGCTGGCGGCGGCGATGGTTTCATCGCCGCCGGTCCGGTCCTTCAACAGCTGTCTGAACAGAAGGTTCCATCGTATGTCGTGGCTCAAGAAACTCATGCCGTCCGGTATCCGCACCGAATCCGGCGCGGCGAAACGACGCAGCGTGCCCGAGGGGCTGTGGGAGAAGTGCGAGCGCTGCGGCGCGGTGCTGTACCGCCCCGAGCTCGAGGAAAACCTCGAGGTCTGCCCGAAGTGCAGTTTCCACATGCCGATCCGCGCGCGCGCGCGCCTGAACGCGCTGTTCGACGCCGGCAGCACGGTCGAGATCGGAGCCGAGCTCGGCCCGACCGACGTGCTCAAGTTCAAGGACCAGAAGAAGTACTCCGAGCGCATCAAGGCCGCGCAGAAGGCCACCGGCGAACGCGACGCCCTGATCACCCTGCGCGGCACGCTCAAGCAGCGGCCGCTAGTGGCGAGCTCGTTCGACTTTGCCTTCATGGGCGGTTCGATGGGTTCGGTGGTCGGCGAGCGCTTCGCCCGCGGCGCCGAAACCGCGCTGGAGATCGGCAGCCCCTTCGTGTGCTTCTCCGCCAGCGGCGGCGCGCGCATGCAGGAAAGCCTGTTCTCGCTGATGCAGATGGCCAAGACCTCGGCTGCGCTCGGTCGCCTGCGCGCGGCCGGCCTGCCGTACATCTCGGTGATGACGCATCCGACCACCGGCGGCGTGTCGGCCTCGTTCGCGATGCTCGGCGACATCAACATGGCCGAACCCGAGGCCTTGATCGGCTTCGCCGGCCCGCGCGTGATCGAACAGACCGTGCGCGAAAAATTGCCGGAAGGTTTCCAGCGCAGCGAGTTCCTCGTCGAGCACGGCGCGGTCGACCAAATTTGCGACCGTCGCGAAATGCGTGATCGTCTCGCCCATCTTTTGGCGATGATGATGAAACAATCTCAACCCGAAGACGACGCCGAGGCAGCGGCTTGATCGTAGCGGCGTATCCGCGCGGTCACTATGGGGCTGTCGAGACAGTCTCAGCGATTTCTGCACACGACGGCGGGCTGGATGGCCTGGGGGCGCCGATCGTCGGCGATGTCTTCGTTCCTTTCCCGATCACATCCAGCGCGCGCGTCCAGGTGCGACGCGTCGCGCTACCTGGAGGTTGAACTGTATGGCACGTAAGTATTTCGGCACCGATGGCATCCGCGGCCGGGTCGGCGAAGGCCCGATCTCGGCCGATTTCGTCCTGCGCCTGGGCAACGCCTATGGCCACGCGCTGATCCGGCGCGGCTGGCGCAACCCGATGGTCATCATCGGCAAGGACACGCGCATCTCCAACTACATGTTCGAGGCGGCCCTCGAAGCCGGCCTGGTCGCCGCCGGCGTGGACGTGCAGTTGATGGGCCCCATGCCGACACCGGCCGTTGCCCACCTGACCCGTTCGCTGCGCGCCGACGGCGGCATCGTCATCTCGGCCTCGCACAACCCGCATTACGACAACGGCATCAAGTTCTTCTCGGCCGAAGGCGAGAAGCTCGACGACGAGACCGAGCTGGCGATCGAAGCTGCGCTCGAGGAACCGTTCCAGACCGTCGAATCCGAACGCCTCGGCAAGGCCGTGCGCACCCGCGACGCCATCGGCCGCTATCTGGAAGCATGCAAGAACTCGGTGCCGCGCGGTTTCGACCTCAGCGGCATGCGCATCGCCATGGATTGCGCCAACGGCGCGACCTACCAGAGCGGCCCGCTGGTGCTCAGCGAGCTCGGCGCCCGCGTCGATGCGATCGGGATCGAACCGAACGGCCTCAACATCAACGACGGCGTGGGTTCGACCCATCCGCAGACCCTGGTCGAGCGGGTGCGCTCGACCGGCGCCGACCTCGGCATCGCCTTCGACGGCGACGGCGACCGCGTGCTGTTCGTCGACGGCGAAGGCCGCATCTGCGACGGCGACGACCTGCTGTACGTGCTCGCCACCGACTGGCAGGACAGCGGCCGCCTGCAGGGCCCGGTGGTCGGTACCTTGATGACCAACTACGGCCTGGAGCGCGCCTTCGAGCAGCGCGGCATCCCGTTCCTGCGCGCCAAGGTCGGCGACCGCTACGTCCACCAGCAATTGATCGCCCACGGCGGCGTGCTGGGCGGCGAAGCCTCCGGCCATCTGCTGTGCCTGGACCGCACCAGCACCGGCGACGGCATCGTCAGCGCGCTGCAGGTGCTGGAAGTGCTGGGCCGGCGTGGTCTGAGCCTGCGCACCGCGCTCGAAGGTTTGAGCCGGGTGCCGCAGAAGACCATCAACGTCCGCTACGAAGGCAGCAACAAGCCGACCGAAGCGGCCTCGGTGAAGCAGGCCCTGGCCCAGGCCGAAGCCGCCGTGGCCGGACGCGGCCGCGCCTTCCTGCGTCCCTCCGGCACCGAGCCGGTGGTGCGCGTGACCGTCGAAGCCGACGAAGCCACTCTGATGCAGACCACGCTCGACACGCTGGCCAACGCCGTACGCGCGGCCGTCTGAAGCTGCGAGCCGGATACCGATCGCACCGACGCGCAGGCGTCGGTGCGATTTTTTTTGCCTGGTTAAGCTCATGTAGGAGCGACGTAAGTCGCGACCACCATGCATCCGAGTCTGCGCGGCAATCGGCAACCCCGCGGATGCGGCTCGCGTCGTTGCCATGAGAGCACACAGCTTTGGGGTAGGAGCGACGCAAGTCGCGACCGTGATCCATCCGAGCCTTCGCAGCCATCGGCTGCCCCGCAGTCGCGGCTCACCCCGCTCCTACAAGAGCGCGCGGCTTCGGGTAGGAGCGAGGCAAGTCGCGACCGCCATGCGTCCGTAGCTGCGCAGCCATCGATGCCCCCGCCTCGCGGCTCACGCCGCTCCTACAGGGGTCGTGGCGAGTTGCGGCGACGCAACTCGCCCCTCAACGCTGCTGAAACCGCGTCAGCATTTCCCAGGAAGACTTGACCGCGGCCGGGTCGACCTTGGCCTCGGGCAGGGGGCGGTATTGGCGGTCGACCACCGTGGCGGCGCCGTAGTTGTCGAACAGATAGATCCGGTCGCCCTGGCGGATGCCGCGCTGCGACCAGCTTTCGACCAGCAGCGGGCGCGACGGCTGCCCCGGACCGAACAGGTCGCGGCCGGTGCTGTAGTCGGCGCTGTCGTTGCGGCAGCCGAGCGCATGCCGCATCAGGGTCGGGACCAGGTCTTCGTGCGAGGTGGTGTGGGCGATCTTCCGCGGCGTCTTGCCCGGCCAGTGCAGCACGAACGGCGTGCGCAACTGAAAGTCGGAGAAGTTGCCGTTGTGGCCCCAGTAATTCTGCTTGAGGTCGTTGAATTCCTCGCCGTGGTCGCCGGTGATCACCACCACCGTATTGTCGGCGAAGGGGCTGGCCCGGAGCCGGGCGAGGAAACGGCCGATCAGCTGGTCGCTGTAATGCACCGAGGCGCGGTAGCGATTGAACTCCGGAGTCGGATCGTGATCCGGCCCGAATTCGAACACGTTGATTTCTTTCGCCATCGGCTGGAACGGCGAGACATAGCCCTTGGGCATGTAGTAAGGCTGGTGCGGCGAATCCAGGAACACGAAACCGAAGAAACGCTCATCGGCCGGCGTCGCGACGATGTCGGCCTGCAGGCGTTCCAGGATGGTCTGGTCGCGTTCGGCGCTCTTGCGTTCGCGCGGGCCGTTGACGATGTGCTCGCGCACTTCCGAGAACGCGGTGCGGTCGAATTCCGGGTTGTACAGCGGCGCGCTGCCGTAGATGTGCATGCCGTAGCCGTCGCGCTTCATCTGCCCGATCAGGGCCGAGCCGCGCTGTTCGGCGAGCATCTTGTGCCAGTAGCCGCCGGGCAGGCCGTAGAGCAGGCCGAACACACCGAAGCGGGTGGCGTTGCCGGCGCTGTAGTGATCCTCGAAGTTCAGCGACTGCTGCGCATAGCGCCAGGTGTTCGGCATCACCTCCGGGGTCAGCACGTCGTAGCGCAGCGATTCGAGCAGGATCACCACCACGTTGAGCTTGGGCTGGGCCTCGCACTGCAGCGGCCGGCGCGGATACGCCAGCAGGCCTTCGCCCTCGCTCGGCAGGCGCGCGGACTCGTCGTTGCCGACGCCGAAGCGATGCAAGGCATCCTTCAGGGTGATCGGTTGCGCCCACGGGATATAGGGCAGCTGCGACATCACCGCGCGGTCGCCGCGGGCGTCGGCGTAGGCGACCATGCCCTGTCCGAACAACATCACCGCGGCCGCGATCCACCAGGCCTTGACGATGCGGATCGTGCCCGGTCGGCGCGCCAGCGCCTGCCACCACAGCCAGGCCGCCAGGATCTCGAGCACCAGCACCGAGCCGACCGCGACGGCGATCAGCCCCCACACCGCACCGGAAAACACCACCTGGTCCTGCATCGCGCCGCCGAACACCATGTTCGCGACCATGGCGTTGAGGTGGAACCGGTACAGGGCGAAGACCTTCGCGTCGGCCACCAGCAGGCAGATCCAGGCCGCCTGCAGGATCACCGCGGCGACGGTCATCCAACGCATGCGCCGGCCGATCCAGCCCAGCAGCAGCGGCACCACGCCGAGCAGGGCGCCGAAGAACAGGAAGTGTCCGGGCAGGGCCACGGTCAGGAAGAGCGCCGCCTTCCAGTGCTCGGCCAGATGGCCGAAGGGGATGTTGAACCCGGCGATCGCGATCGCCGCCGCCGCGTTGGTCAGGGTGAACCCGGTCAGCCAGGCCAGGGCGCGACGCACCGTGAAGGCTTGGCGGGCGGCTAAGTCATCCATCTAAGGAACGTCTCGGGCGGTCGGTGGCGCTGCCGGTCAGCAACGCCGGGTCGGGGCGCGACTTTATCGTGTAACAAAGCCGTGGAGAACCGTCGGAAGGAGGGGGCGGGGGCTGCGCATGAAGGCGTTCATCCTGTGTGGGGGCCGGCTGCCCATAGGGGCGGCCCGCGTGGCGGGTTTGTGTCGATACGGGCGGCCCGCGGTGCGGGTTTGTATCCATACGGACGGCCCGCGGTGCGGGCCTTGCGCGCAGCCCGCGGCTTTGAGCGAAGATAGCGGTCTGCCCGGAAGAAACATCAACAGGAACGTCAACGTGAGTCAGATTCCCACCCTGGACATCCGCCGCTTCGATACCGACCGCGAGGCCTTCGTCGCCGAGCTCGGCGCGGCCTATCGCGAATGGGGCTTCGCCGGCATTCGCGGTCACGACATCTCGGACCAGCAGATCGACCGCTCCTACGACGTGTTCAAGCGTTTTTTCGCCTTGCCCGAAGAGGTCAAGCGCAAGTATCACGTCGCCGGCGGCGGCGGCGCGCGCGGCTACACCCCGTTCGGCGTGGAGACCGCCAAGGATTCCAAGCATTTCGACCTCAAGGAGTTCTGGCACGTCGGCCGCGAGATCCCGCGCGACTCCAAGTACGCCGCCGAGATGCCGCCGAACCTGTGGCCCGAGGAGATACCCGATTTTCGCGAGCAGGCCTATGGCCTATACCAGTCGCTCGACCGCCTCGGTTCGCGCGTGCTCAGTGCGTTGGCCCTGCACATCGGCCTGCCGGAGCAGTATTTCGCCGACAAGACCGATTCGGGCAACTCGATCCTGCGCCCGATCCACTACCCGCCGATCACCACCGACGATATCCCGAACGTGCGCGCCGGCGCGCACGAGGACATCAACCTGATCACCCTGCTGGTCGGCGCGAGCTCGGCCGGCCTGGAAGTGAAGTCGCGCAAGGGCGAGTGGGTGCCGTTCACCGCCGACGCCGACACCATCGTGGTCAACATCGGCGACATGCTGCAGCGCCTGACTAACCACGTATACCCCTCGACCACCCACCGCGTGGTCAACCCGCCGGGCGAGAAAGCGCGTCAGCCGCGTTATTCGACCCCGTTCTTCCTGCACCCGAACCCGGATTTCCTGATCGACGTGCTGCCCTCGACGATCACCTCGGACAACCCGAGCCGTTACCCCGAGCCGATCACCGCCCAGGGCTACCTCGAAGAGCGCCTGCGCGAGATCAAGCTCAAGTAGGCGCTCGGGACTCGGGAATCGGGACTCGGGAATCGGGACTCGGGAATCGGAGAGGTTTCGTAATCTGGGTGGGCCGGTGAGTTTCAGCGGTTGTTCGTCGTTTGACCTCCCGCCCTGAAAGAAAAAGCCCGCCAACCGGCGGGCTTTTTCCTTAAAACGCGTTCCGCAGGCCTTGCCCGTGGACAAGAAAAAGCCGGCTTGCGCCGGCTTTTTCTTTACCGCATCGGCCGCTCCCTGGCCCGGGCGCCGGGATCGCAACAGCGACTCCCGATTCCCTATTCCCGGCTATCAGCAACCGATCGCCGTGCACAGCGGGACGATGTTGTCGTCGTTGAAGCGCGCACCGACCCAGGCGGTGCCGAAGGCGCCGATGTGCGGGCCGCTGACCACGCTGTTGACGTGGTTGCCGCTGCTCGAGTTCGGCGTGTAGTTGATCAGCCAAGCGCCGCCGCTGGCGCCGTAGGTCATATCGCAACCCTGGACCAGGACGTTGGTGCCTTCGGTCGGCGAGTCGTAGGTCTGGCCGGCGCAGATGTTGGTGTACTGCGTGCTCAGATTGCTCGCGTAGCCGTGCGAGTAGGTGTACAGCGAGTAGGGCTGATTCCAGGCGCGGCCGAGCCAGCCGACGTAGCTGGTCACCGGCAGGCCGCTGGTCTGCTCGCCGGTCAGCTTGATCACGGCCACGTCCCAGCGGCGGGTGCCCGAGCTGATCCAGTTGGTCGGCACGCGCGCGGTGCTCCAGCCGAATTGGCCGTACGGCGCCACGCCGTAGCGCTCGGCCGGCACGAACACGAAGTTCGAGTTCCAGCCCTGGCCGAACGAATACACGCAATGCGCGGCCGTCACCAGCACCGAGTTGCCGCTGGCGACGTTGGCGGTGCAGTACGACGAGCTGCCATTGGGCTTGGTGAAGTACAGCTTGCCGATCTTGTTCCAGGGCGAGGCCTTCCACTGGCTGGTGTAGTAGTTGCCGAGGAAGCGCGTGTACGGGTAGTGGGCGCCGTCTTTCTCGGAAGAGATCGAGGCGTCCGGCGCGGCGCCTTGGCGTGCATCGAGCGCGTCGAGCTTGTCCCAGTTAGCGCGGAAATGGCTGCGGGCCAGGTAATTGCCGAAGACCGGGGCGCTGCCGCCCGGGGCGCTGCTGGCGGTGCGCACGAGTTTGTCGGTCAGGGCCGCGGCCTGCGGCGCTGCGTCGTTGCCGCGGTCGGTCCAGACCATGGGCTTGGCCGCGGCGCGCTGGCGCTCGGTCGCGAACGGATGGGCGTAGGCGGTCTTCGCGGTGAGTTGCTGCGATTTCGGCGCGTCGATCGCGGCGATGTCGCCCTGCGGGGTGCGGATCACGGTCTCGCCGGCGATGGCCGAGGCGGTGGAAGACAGCAGTACGAGCGCGCTGAACGCGGCGAGCTGCAGGGTGGAACGGTGGCGATTGGTCTTCATGGTGGAGCTCCTTGTGGTAGCGCTTCCCTGAGGGATGAACGGGTCGGTCCCTGTGTGACCGCTCGCGCTCCGACCCGGACGGCGCGAACGGCGTTTCGGCGCTGCTGGTGTCGATCACGACGACGGCGCAGCGACTTCCTGTTGGTGCGGACGAAAGGCTCCGCTTCCCGCGGCGCCCGGAGGGCCGCAAGCGATCGAGTGATGGTGGTGGGCCCTGCTGGGCGGTTAACCCCAACAAACGGCGGTGCCCTGGAGCGCAGGACAGGGTCGGACGGAAAAAAATCTCCGGTAGGGTCTCGGGCGGGCAGGGGCGGGGCCGCTTTCGCCAAGCCGAAAGCCCGTAGCGGCGCGGGTTTCAGCAGTCCGGGCCCGGTTCGGGCCGGGGCCGCGGATGTTGCAGACGTGAATCACCCGGGCCGCGATCCGGAGGGCGCAGCCGAGCGGTCACCGATGGCCGCGATGCGGGTTTCGCGGACGGATCGGCCGGCGAGGGCTCTGATCGGCCAGGCGTTCAGCCCGGCAATCAGTCCGGCAATCAGCCGAGGAGTCAGTCGGCTACGGCGACGCCGGCTTCGCGCAGGGCCTCGCGCCAGGCCGTCCACTTCGTCTCGTTGCGCTGCGAGGCGTTGGCCGGGCTGGTCGAGGGCAGCCGGCGCAGGATCAGGTCCGGGCGGGCCAGCGGCTTGAGGACGAAGCGGCGGAACGCGTGTTCGGCCTTGGCGCCGTTGAACAGCAGGGTGCGTACCTGCCGATGGCGAGCCAGGAAGCCGGGGAAGTCGTTGGCGACCGCGGTCTCGTCGCGGATCGCCGAGTCCAGGCTGCCCTCGCGCTCGCATTCGGCAAGCACGTCCCACAGGGCGATGCCGGCGGCGCGCAGGCGCTCCAGCCGCTGTTCGTACGCCAATTCCGGGCCGGCGCCGACCGCCGCGCCCATGATCGGCCAGAAGCGGTTCCGCGGATGGGCGTAATAGCGCCCTGCGGTGAGCGAAGCGGCCCCGGGCATGCTGCCGAGCACCAGTACTTTGGCGTCGGGAGCCTCGATCGGCGCGAAGCTGTGCAGGGTGGGCGAGGGCGTTGGGCTCATGCGGGGCGGGGGAGGGGATGAGTATCGAGTGCGCAGGAGTGAGGAACGAGCAGGGCGGCATCTCACTAAGTAGGGGCGGACGCGCCGGAAACGAGGGCGGCGAGCCGCTGCGCTCGTTCCTCGCTCCTCTCCACTGACGCCTCTCCACTCAGTCCTGGTCGATGAATGTAAACTGCGCGCCTCAGCATCAAGGGAGTCGCCATGCGCCGCAGGATCGTCGCCGGAAACTGGAAGCTGCACGGCAGCCGCGAGTTCGCTTTCGCCTTGCTCGACGAAGTCGCAGCGCAAACGCCGCCGTCCGGTGTCGAACGCCTGATCCTACCGCCGCTGCCGTACCTGGGCGAGCTGATCGAACACTATGGCGAGCGCGGCCTGAGCTTCGGCGCCCAGGACGTGAGCAGCAACGAGAAGGGCGCCTACACCGGCGAAGTCTCCGCCGCGATGCTCAAGGACGTCGGCGCCGGCTACGGCCTGGTCGGCCACTCCGAGCGCCGCCAGTACCACGCCGAAAGCAGTGAACTGGTCGCGCGCAAGTTCGCCGCCGCCAAGGCCGCCGGGCTGGTGCCGATCCTGTGCATCGGCGAGACCCTGGCCGAGCGCGAAGACGGCCAGACCCAGTGGCGCCTGCAGGAACAACTGGCGCCGATTTTCGAGTTGCTCGGCGTGGCCGCGCTGGAAGGCGCGATCGTGGCCTACGAGCCGGTCTGGGCCATCGGCACCGGCAAGACCGCCACGCCCGAACAGGCCCAGGACGTCCACGCATTCATTCGTAGCGAAATCGCTTCACACGATGCTACAATCGCTGGCTCGCTACCGATCCTTTACGGCGGAAGCGTGAAAGCCGACAACGCCGCCGCGCTGTTTTCCCAGCCGGACGTCGATGGCGGCCTGGTCGGCGGCGCCTCCCTGGTCGCAGCGGACTTCAACGCCATCGCACTCGCGGCGGCACCCTGATCGAGCGGGCCCGATGAACCTCGTGGGCCCGGCACGGTCGTAACAAGCAGTCCGAATCGAAGAATCCTTAACGATGCTGTTGTTCCTCAACGTCATCTATGTGTTGATCGCGATCGCCATGATCGCGCTGATCCTGATGCAGCGCGGCGCGGGTGCGCAGGCGGGCTCGGGTTTCGGCGGCGGTGCCTCGGCGACCGTGTTCGGTGCCCGCGGTTCGTCGAACTTCCTGTCCAAGGCCACCAAGTGGCTGGCGATCGCGTTTTTCGTGATCAGCCTCTTCATGGCCTGGCAGGCGAGTCGCACCGCGGTCACCCCGGACAAGCCCAGTGTCGGTCTCATGGGCAGCGTCCCGCAGGCGACGGCTCCGGCTCCGTCGGCGACCGCTGCTCCGGCCGCCAGCACCCCGGCGGCTCCGGCCACCAGCGTGCCGCAGGCTCCGGCAAGCCAGTCCGCTCCGGCGACGGCTCCGGCACCCGCGACCCAGGTTCCGGCGGCTCCGGCCACCGTGCCGACGCAGGTTCCGGCCGAGCAGGCAGCCCCGGCAAAGCAGCCGACTACTGGCGGCTGAGATAAACAGGTTAAAATAGAGTTCCAGCGCCCCGCTCGGATGGCGGGGCAGGTCAGCGATGACCGAGCGACTTCGCAAGACCCTTGTGAAGTCGAAGCCAGGATGGCTTGGTTGGATACAGTGCCCAGATGGCGGAATTGGTAGACGCACTACCTTGAGGTGGTAGCGACTTAGGTCGTGGGGGTTCGAGTCCCCCTTTGGGCACCATTCCATTCCTAGCTTCACACTCCTAGCTCCAAGCAATTCGCAACTCGCACCACGGTACGCAGGTGCGGCACGCACGGCGGGCCGCGACCCGCCGTCCCAACGACTGGGCGCCCGGGCGCCAAGCCAAGGTCGCGGAAACGCGCCCATGTAGCCGAACAAGTAGCCGAGAGAACACCGCGTGCTGGCCGAATACCTGCCGACTCTGTTGTTCCTGATCGTCGCCAGCGTCATTGGCGTCGCCCTGTTGGTAGTAGGCAATACGCTCGGGCCCAAGCGCCCGACTGCGGAGAAACTGTCTCCGTACGAATGCGGCTTCGAAGCCTTCGAAGACGCGCGCATGCAATTCGACGTGCGCTACTACCTGATCGCCATCCAGTTCATCATCTTCGACCTGGAAATCATCTTCATCGTGCCTTGGGCCACGGTGTTCCGAGACCTCGGACCGATCGGCCTGATCGAGATGGGCATTTTCGCCAGCATGCTCCTGCTCGGCTTCGTTTACGTCTGGAAGAAGGGAGCGCTCGAATGGGAGTGATCCAAACCGTTGGCGACAAGGTTTCGGGCCTGATGCACAACCCGATCCCGGAAGGCCGCCTCGACGACATCCTGCGCCCGGAAGGCGAGAACCCGCTGCTGCAGCAGGGTTTCGTGACCACCAATCTGGACACGCTCTGGAACTGGGCGCGCACCGGCTCGATGTGGCCGATGACCTTCGGTCTGGCCTGCTGCGCGGTCGAGATGATGCACGCCGGCGCTTCGCGCCTGGACCTGGACCGTTACGGCGTGGTGTTCCGCCCGTCGCCGCGCCAGTCCGACGTGATGATCGTCGCCGGCACCCTGGTCAACAAGATGGCCCCGGCGTTGCGCAAGGTCTACGACCAGATGCCCGACCCGAAGTGGGTGATCTCGATGGGCAGCTGCGCCAACGGCGGCGGCTACTACCACTATTCCTATGCGGTCGTGCGCGGTTGCGACCGCGTGGTGCCGGTCGACGTCTACGTTCCCGGCTGCCCGCCGACCGCCGAAGCGCTGGTCTACGGCATCCTGCAGTTGCAGCGCAAGATCCGCCGCGGCACCAACTT
The DNA here is from genome assembly GCF_001442535.1 of Lysobacter antibioticus. Classification (NCBI taxonomy): domain Bacteria; kingdom Pseudomonadati; phylum Pseudomonadota; class Gammaproteobacteria; order Lysobacterales; family Lysobacteraceae; genus Lysobacter; species Lysobacter antibioticus. The sequence continues at coordinate 213,500 of NZ_CP013141.1, forward strand.
CGGCGATCACAAGCAAGGCGTCCGCGAATGAGCACTGCGAACCTTGCCGAGCGTCTGCGCGAACGTTTCGCCGACGCTCTGGTCGTCGTGGCCGAACCGCGCGGCGAACTGACCCTCGAAGTCTCTCCGGCCGCCTGGCTGGCCGCGGCGCGCGCCCTGCGCGACGAGTTCGGTTTCGAGCAATGCGTCGACGTCAGCGGCGTCGACTACCTGAGCTACGGCGGCGACGAGTGGAGCACCGACGTCTCCTCGGAAGGTTTCTCGCGCGGCGTCGAAGGCAAGAGCGCCGGCCGTTTCCGTTGGGGCGAGTCGCCCAACGGAGATGCCTCGACGCCGGAGCGCCGCTTCGCCGCGGTCGCCCATCTGCTGTCGTGCCAGCACAACTATCGCCTGCGCTTGAAGACGTTCGCCCAGAACGACGACCTGCCGGTGGTGGGCTCGCTGACCTCGATCTGGCCGGGTGTGAATTGGTTCGAGCGCGAAGCCTTCGACCTCTACGGCATCATCTTCGAAGGCCATCCGGACCTGCGCCGCATCCTGACCGACTACGGTTTCGTCGGCTATCCGTTCCGCAAGGACTTCCCCCTGATCGGCAACGTCGAAGTGCGTTACGACGCCGAGAAGAAGCGCGTGGTCTACGAGCCGGTCTCGATCGAGCCGCGCGTCGGCGTGCCGCGCGTGATCCGCGACGACGCGCGCTACCAGACCGCCGTCGGCGAAGCCGCCCAGCGCGGCGAGGTGAAGTGATGTCCAACCCCGCCACCACGATGCCGTTCGTCAACAGCGGCACCTCGGGCCTCAACAACGCCGAGATCCGCAACTACACGCTCAACTTCGGTCCCCAGCATCCGGCCGCGCACGGCGTGCTGCGCCTGATCCTGGAAATGGACGGCGAAGTCGTGCAACGCGCCGATCCGCACATCGGCCTGCTGCACCGCGGCACCGAGAAGCTGGCCGAGTCCAAGCCGTTCAACCAGTCGATCGGCTACATGGATCGCCTGGATTACGTGTCGATGATGTGCAACGAGCACGCCTACGTGCGCGCGATCGAAACCCTGATGGGAATCGAGGCGCCCGAGCGTGCGCAGTACATCCGCACCATGTTCGACGAAATCACCCGCATCCTGAACCACCTGATGTGGGTCGGTTCCAACGCGCTCGACCTGGGCGCGATGGCGGTGTTCCTGTACGCCTTCCGCGAGCGCGAAGAGCTCATGGACTGCTACGAAGCGGTCAGCGGCGCGCGCATGCACGCCGCCTACTACCGTCCCGGCGGCGTCTATCGCGATCTGCCCGAGAGGATGCCGAAGTACAAGGAATCGCCGTGGAAGAAAGGCAATAGCCTCAAGCGCTTCAACGAGTGGCGCGAAGGCTCGATGCTCGACTACCTGGATGCGTTCACCGACGATTTCCCCAAGCGCGTCGACGAGTACGAGACGCTGCTGACCGATAACCGCATTTGGAAGCAGCGCACCGTCGGCGTGGGCGTGATCTCGCCGGAGCAGGCCCTGGCCTGGGGCATGACCGGTCCGATGATCCGCGGCTCCGGCATCGCCTGGGACCTGCGCAAGAAGCAGCCCTACGCCAAGTACGCCGAGGTCGATTTCGACATCCCGGTCGGCGTCAACGGCGATTGCTACGACCGTTACCTGGTGCGGGTCGCGGAAATGCGCGAGTCCACCCGCATCATCAAGCAGTGCGTGAAGTGGCTGCGCGCCAATCCCGGCCCCGTGATCGTCGACAACTTCAAGGTCGCCCCGCCCAAGCGCGAGGAGATGAAGGACGACATGGAAGCCCTGATCCATCACTTCAAGCTGTTCTCCGAAGGCTATTGCGTGCCGGCCGGCGAGACCTATGCCGCGGTCGAGGCGCCCAAGGGCGAGTTCGGCTGCTACCTGGTCTCCGACGGCGCCAACAAGCCGTTCCGGGTCAAGCTGCGCGCGCCGGGCTTCGCCCACCTGTCGTCGATGGACGAGGTCGTGAAGGGCCACATGCTCGCCGACGTGGTGGCGATGATCGGCACCTACGACATCGTGTTCGGCGAGATCGATCGGTGAAGGCGACAATCGGGAATCGGGAAAGGGGAATCGATAAAGCTGAGGTCGTGTGGTTTTACGCCGAGCTTCTCCGATTCGCCCGCTCCGCCTTCTCGCTTTTACGCTTTTCCCGACTCTCGATTCCCCATTCCCGATTCCCGGCTTTACCCTTATGAAAGCGACAGGCAATTTCGAAGCCACCCAGCACGTCGATCCGATGCTCGCGCTGTCGGACCAGACGCGTGCGCATATCGATCACTGGCTGAGCAAGTTTCCGCCGGACCGTAAGCGCTCGGCGGTGCTGCAGGGTCTGCATGCGGCGCAGGAACAGAACGGCGGTTGGTTGACCGACGAGCTGATCGCCGCGGTCGCCAAGTACCTGAGCCTGCCGCCGGTGTGGGCTTACGAGGTCGCCAGCTTCTACTCGATGTTCGAGACCGAGAAAGTCGGCCGCAACAACGTCGCTTTCTGCACCAACATCAGCTGCTGGCTCAACGGCGCCGAGGACCTGGTCCGGCACGCCGAGAAGAAGCTCGGCTGCAAGCTCGGCGAATCCACCGCCGACGGCCGCGTCTTCCTCAAGCGCGAGGAAGAGTGCCTGGCCGCGTGCTGCGGCGCGCCGGTGGTCGTCGTCAATGGTCATTACCACGAGAAGCTCGACGCGACCCAGGTCGACGCGCTGCTCGACGGTTTGAAGTGAGGTCGGCCCCGATGGCGCATCACGGTCACCACGATTATTCCAAGGGCTACGGCCCGGTCGGCCCGGCTCCGCAGGAGCACCAGGTCGTCTACACGACGCTGCATTACGAAACCCCCTGGTCGTACGAGAACTATCTCAAGACCGGCGGCTACAGTGCGTTGCGCAAGATCCTCAGCGAGAAGACCGACCCGGCGCAGATCGTCGACATGGTCAAGGCCTCGGGCCTGCGCGGCCGCGGCGGCGCGGGCTTTCCGACCGGCCTGAAGTGGAGCTTCATGCCCAAGGGCAGCGGCACCCAGAAGTACATTTTGTGCAACTCGGACGAATCCGAGCCGGGCACCGCCAAGGACCGCGACATCCTGCGCTTCAACCCGCATGCGGTGGTCGAAGGCATGGCGATCGCCTGCTACGCGACCGGTTCGACCGTGGCCTACAACTACCTGCGCGGCGAATTCCATCACGAGCCGTTCGAGCATTTCGAGCAGGCGCTGAAGGAAGCCTACGAACACGGCTGGCTGGGCAAGAACGTGCTCGGCAGCGGCGTGGACATCGACATCTACGGCGCGCTCGGCGCCGGCGCCTACATCTGCGGCGAAGAAACCGCGCTGATGGAATCGCTGGAAGGCAAGAAGGGCCAGCCGCGCTACAAGCCGCCGTTCCCGGCCAACTTCGGCCTGTACGGCAAGCCGACCACGATCAACAACACCGAAACCTATGCTTCGGTGCCGGCGATCCTGCGCAACGGCGCGGAGTGGTTCCTCAACCTCGGCAAGCCGAACAATGGCGGCCCGAAGATCTTTTCGGTCTCCGGTCACGTCAATAATCCGGGCAATTTCGAGATCCGCCTCGGCACCCCGTTCGCCGATCTGCTGGAACTCGCCGGCGGTGTACGCGGCGGCCGCAAGCTCAAGGCGGTGATTCCCGGCGGCTCTTCGATGAAGGTGCTGCCGGCCGAGGCGATGATGGCCTGCACGATGGACTACGACTCGCTGCAGAAGGCCGGTTCCGGCCTCGGCTCGGGCGCGGTGATCGTGATGGACGAGACCGCCTGCATGGTCCGCGCGTGCCAGCGCATCGCCCGGTTCTATTTCAAGGAAAGCTGCGGCCAGTGCACGCCGTGCCGCGAAGGCACCGGCTGGATGTACCGCATGCTGACCCGCATCGTCGAGAAGCAGGCGACCTTGGACGATCTGCAGATGCTGCGCGCCGCCGCGGGCCAGATCGAAGGCCACACCATCTGCGCGTTCGGCGAAGCCGCCGCGTGGCCGGTGCAGGGTTTCCTGCATCACTTCTGGGGCGAGTTCGAGTACGCGATCGTCAACAAGCGTTTCCTGGTCGACGATCAGGCCGCCGGCAACGTGGAGATGGCGGCATGAGCGCGGCGCACTACCACAACCCCCATTGTTCGAACGCGTTGCGTCCGAACAATGCGCCCCTTGACTCAAGGGGCTCGTTCGTCGCTTTGATGGGGAGCTCGCTGTGAGCGCTCAACCGGTTAACCCCAATCTGCCGCCGGACCACGTCACCGTCTTCATCGACGGCGTCGAGATGGCCGCGCCGAAGGGTTCGATGATCATCCAGGCCGCCGACAAGGCCGGCATCGCGATCCCGCGTTTTTGCTACCACGACAAGCTGGCGATCGCGGCGAACTGCCGCATGTGCCTGGTCGAAGTCGAGAAGATGCCGAAGCCGGCGCCGGCCTGCGCCACGCCGGTGATGGACGGCATGAAGGTCGTCACGCGCAGCGAGAAGGCGCTGAAGTCGCAGCGCAACGTGATGGAGTTCCTGCTGGTCAATCACCCGCTCGACTGCCCGATCTGCGATCAGGGCGGCGAGTGCGAACTGCAAGACCTGTCGATGGGCTACGGCCGTTCGGTCAGCCGTTTCTCCGAGCGTAAGCGCGTGGTGCCCGACGAGGACATCGGCCCGCTGGTCGCCACCGAGATGACGCGCTGCATCCAGTGCACGCGCTGCGTCCGCTTCACCGCCGAGATCGCCGGTACCTACGAACTCGGCGGCATGTACCGCGGCGAGAACCTGCAGATCGGCACCTTCGACGGCAAGCCCTTGACCACCGAACTGTCGGGCAACGTCATCGACGTGTGCCCGGTCGGCGCGCTGACCAACAAGGTGTTCCAGTTCAAGGCGCGCCCGTGGGAACTTACCGCGCGCGAGTCGCTCGGCTATCACGACGCGCTCGGCAGCAACCTGTTCCTGCATGTGCGCCGCGGCGACGTGCTGCGCACCGTGCCGCGCGACAACGAAGCGGTCAACGAATGCTGGCTGTCGGACCGCGACCGTTATTCGCACCAGGGCCTGTACGCGGAAGACCGCGCTCAGCGCCCCATGGTCAAGGATGGCGGCGAGTGGCGCGAAGCCTCGTGGGACGAGGCCATGGCCCGCGCCGCGAAGATCCTGGGCGACAACGGCGGCGACAACCTCGGCGTGCTCGCGCACCCGGCGACCTCGAACGAAGAGGGCGCGTTGCTGGCGCGCCTGGCCGAGGCCCTGGGCACCGGCAACCTCGATCACCGCATCTCCCAGCACGACCTGTCCGACGCCGCCGTGGCCGAGACCTTCGCCATGCCGGTCGCCGAGATCGACACGGCCGACCTGGTCGTGATCGTCGGCAGCAACCTGCGCCACGAGCTGCCGCTGGTGCATCAGCGCGTGCGCAAGGCCTTCACCCGCGGCGCCAAAGTGCACGTGGTCAATCCGGTCGACTTCGATTTCACCTTCGACGTCGCCGGCAAGCGCATCGTCGCGCCATCGCAGCTCGCCGCCGCGCTCGGCGACGAAGCGCTGCGCGAAGTCGCCAAGAACGCCACGCATGCGGCGATCATCGTCGGCGCGCTGGCCGAGAACGGCCCCTACGCCGCCGCGATCCGCGCGGCCGCGAAGGCTTTCGCCGACGCCACCGGCGCGCGCCTGTGCCGCATTCCGCAGGGCGCGAACGCGGTCGGCCTGGCCCGTCAGGGCGTGTTGCCGAGCGCCCGCGATGCGCGCGGCATGCTCGACGAAGCACGCGGCGCCTACATCCTCTACGGCATCGAGCCGGGTCTGGATTTCGCCGACACCGCTAGTGCGCTGCGCGCGCTCGGCGCGGCTCAGGTCGTGGCCTTCAGCCATTACGCCTGCCGTTCGACCAAGTCCGTCGCCGACGTGATTCTGCCGATCGGCCTGCTGCCTGAAGTCGACGCCACTTTGACCAATCTCGACGGCATCGAGCAACGCGCGGTCTCCGGCGGCAAGCTGCCGGGCGAGGCGCGTCCGGGCTGGCGCGTGCTGCGCGCGCTCGGCGGCGAGCTGGCGGCCAAGGGCTTCGAATTCACCGATCTCGACGGCCTGCGCGCCGGTCTGCATGGCCGCGACGTCAAGCCGGCCGCCGGCCGCGCGCCGACGGCGGCGGGCGAGGGCATGGAAGTTGCGGTCTCGACCGCGATTTACCGCAGCGACGCCACCGTGCGCCGCGCGCCCGCGCTGCAATCGCACCCGCTCAATCTCGAGCCGCGTGCGGTGCTGCATTCCAGCGATGCCGCCGCGCTCGGTTTCTCCGACGGCGCGGTGGGCAAGTTCAGCGCCGGCGCCGGCACCGCCACGCTGCCGGTCGCGATCAGCGACAAGGTCGCGCCGGGTACGGTCTGGATCGAAAGCGGGCATGGCGCCACCGCGCCGCTCGGCGCCGCCCGCGTCAACGTGGTGAGGGCATGAGCGCGATGAACACTGCCACCGCAATCGCCCAAGTGGTCGATCCCTTCCACGCCTGGCTGGAGTCGTTCGGCATGGCCGGCACGGTCGCGTGGATCGTGCTCAAGATCCTGCTGATCGCGATGCCGGTGATCATCACCGTCGCTTTCTATGTGGTCTGGGAACGCAAGCTGATCGGCTGGATGCACGTGCGTCGTGGTCCGATGTACGTCGGCATGGGCATCCTCCAGGCCTTCGCCGACGTGTTCAAGCTGCTGTTCAAGGAAGTGATCCAGCCGACCAAGGCCGAGTCCTTCCTGTACAAGCTCGCGCCGCTGCTGACCCTGGCGCCCGCGTTCGCGGCCTGGGCGGTGGTGCCGTTCGACACCAAGCTGGTGTTGTCCAACGCCAACGCCGGTCTGTTGTATCTGCTGGCGATGACCTCGCTCGGCGTGTACGGCATCATCCTGGCCGGTTGGGCGTCGAACTCGAAATACGCCTTCCTCGGCGCGATGCGCGCCGCGGCCCAGGTGGTCTCGTACGAAATCGCCATGGGCTTCGCCATGGTCGGCGTGATGGTCGGCGCCGGCAGCCTCAACCTTACCGACATCGTGATGGCGCAGTCCGGCAACGCCGGCGCGCTGGAATGGTTCGCGCTGCCGATGCTGCCGCTGTTCGTGGTCTATTTCATCTCCGGCGTGGCCGAGACCAACCGCGCGCCGTTCGACGTCGTCGAAGGCGAGTCGGAAATCGTCGCCGGCCACATGGTGGAGTATTCGGGGTCGGCGTTCGCGCTGTTCTTCCTGGCCGAATACGCCAACATGATCCTGATCAGCTTCCTGACCTCGCTGTTCTTCCTCGGCGGCTGGCTTAGCCCGTTCCAAGGCCTGGGCATTCCGCTGCTGTCGGTCGACGGCTGGTGGTGGCTGCTGGTCAAGGTGTTCTTCTTCGCCAGCTGCTTCATCTGGTTCCGCGCTTCGTTCCCGCGCTATCGCTACGACCAGATCATGCGTCTGGGCTGGAAGGTCTTCATCCCCTTGACCATCGCCTGGATCTGCGTGGTCGCGGTGATGGCGTACTACGGCGTCTTCCAGCCGGGACAGTGAGACAGGCATCCTAATGAACCGCATCGTTTCCTATTTCAAGAGCCTGCTCCTGATCGAGCTCGCACAGGGCCTTGGGCTGACGCTCAAGTACCTGTTCAAGCCCAAGTACACGCTGATGTACCCGATGGAGAAGACCCCGCAATCGCCGCGCTTCCGCGGCGTGCACGCGCTGCGCCGTTATCCCAACGGCGAAGAGCGCTGCATCGCCTGCAAGCTGTGCGAGGCGGTGTGTCCGGCGCTGGCGATCACGATCGACTCGGAAAAGCGCGCCGACGGCACCCGCCGCACCACGCGCTACGACATCGATCTGTTCAAGTGCATCTTCTGCGGCTTCTGCGAAGAGTCCTGCCCGGTCGACTCGATCGTGGAAACCCACATCCACGAGTATCACTTCGACCAACGCGGACAGAACATCGTCAACAAGCAGCAGCTGCTGGCCATCGGCGACCGTCTCGAAACCGAGATCGCCGAGCGCCGCGCTGCCGACGCCGCCTTCCGCTGAGTACACACGATATGGATCTCGCCCAGATCGCTTTCTTCGTCTTCGCCGCCGCGGCCACGCTGTCGGCGGTGGCCGTGATCAGCCTGAAAAACCCGGTCCACGCCGCGCTCAGCCTGGTGCTGACCTTCTTCTCGGTGGCCTGCGTGTGGATCATCGCCGGCGCCGAATTCCTCGGCGTGGCCCTGATCCTGGTCTACGTCGGCGCGGTGATGGTGCTGTTCCTGTTCGTGGTGATGATGCTCGATATCGACGTGGCGCCGCTGCGCGAAGGTTACGTCCGCTATCTGCCGTTCGGCCTGCTGGTCGCGGTGGTGATGCTGGTCGAGATGCTGACCCTGATCGGGGTCAAGGCCAACCTGGCCGCGCCGCTGACCGCGGACGCCGCCGGCGCCTCCAACACCAAGTGGCTGGCGCACGCGCTGTTCACCGACTTCCTGCTGCCGTTCGAGATCGCCGCGGTGATCCTGACAGTGGCGGTGATCGCCGCGGTCATGCTGACCCTGCGTCGTCGCCCAGGCGCCAAGCACCAGAACCCGAGCGCCCAGGCCCGCGTCCGCGCCAGCGACCGTATCCGCCTGATCAAGATGGACGCGGTCAAACCGGTGGTGCCGGCGCCCGCCGAACCCGTCGCACAGGAGGCCAAGCCGTGAGCGAATTCTTCGGGGCCGGCCTTGCATTAGGCCATTACCTCGCCCTCGGCGCGGTGCTGTTCTGCATCAGCGTCGCCGGCATTTTCCTCAACCGCAAGAACGTGATCGTGTTGCTGATGTCGATCGAGCTGATGCTGCTCGCCGTCAACATCAACTTCGTCGCGTTCTCGCGTCAGCTGGCCGATCCGGCCGGTCAGGTGTTCGTGTTCTTCATCCTGACCGTCGCCGCCGCCGAGGCCGCCATCGGCCTGGCGATCCTGGTCACGCTGTTCCGCAACCGGCGCACGATCAACGTCGCTGAAATCGACACGATGAAAGGCTGATCCGGCATGGAACCCGCAATCTCCAAGTCCATCCTGCTGGCGATCGTGCTCGCGCCGTTGCTCGGCTCGATCATCGCCGGCCTGTTCGGACGCAAGGTCGGCCGCGCCGGCTCGCACACGATCACCATCCTCGGCGTCGCCGCGAGCTGCGCGATGTCGGTGTACGTGCTCTGGCAGCTGGCCGGGCAGGGCGCCCCGCCGTTCAACGAGAACGTCTACACCTGGTTCCAGGTCGGCGGTTATGAGGCCCACGTCGGCTTCATGATCGACAAGCTGACCGCGATGATGATGGTGGTGGTCACCTTCGTCTCGCTGCTGGTCCACGTCTACACCATCGGCTACATGGCCGACGACCCGGGTTACCAGCGCTTCTTCAGCTATATCTCGCTGTTCACCTTCTCGATGCTCATGCTGGTCATGAGCAACAACTTCCTGCAGTTGTTCTTCGGTTGGGAAGCGGTGGGCCTGGTGTCGTACCTGCTGATCGGTTTCTGGTTCAAGAAGCCGACCGCGGTGTTCGCCAACATGAAGGCGTTCCTGGTCAACCGCGTCGGCGACTTCGGCTTCCTGCTCGGCATCTGCGCGGTGATGTGGGCGCTGGGTTCGCTCGACTACGGCACCGTGTTCGCCAACGCGCCGACCCTGGCCGACCGCACCATCCAGGTGTGGGGCGGCGAGCACCCGATCGTCTGGTCGCTGCCGACGGTGATCTGCATCTGTCTGTTCATCGGCGCGATGGGCAAGTCGGCGCAGGTGCCGCTGCACGTGTGGCTGCCCGACTCGATGGAAGGCCCGACCCCGATCTCGGCGCTGATCCACGCCGCGACGATGGTCACCGCCGGCATCTTCATGGTCGCGCGCATGTCGCCGCTGTTCGAGCTGTCGCAGACGGCATTGAACTTCGTGCTCTTCATCGGCGCCACCACCGCCTTCTGGACCGGCCTGATCGGTATCGTCCAGAACGACATCAAGCGCGTGGTCGCGTACTCGACCCTGTCGCAGCTGGGCTACATGACCGTCGCGCTGGGCGTGTCGGCGTACTCGGCCGCGGTCTACCACCTGATGACCCACGCCTTCTTCAAGGCGCTGCTGTTCCTCGCCGCCGGCTCGGTCATCATCGGCATGCATCACGAGCAGGACATGCGCAAGATGGGCGGCCTGCGCAAGTACATGCCGATCACCTACTGGACCAGCTTGCTCGGCACGCTGGCCTTGGTCGGCACGCCGTTCTTCGCCGGTTTCTACTCGAAGGACACCATCATCGAGGCCGCGCACCACGCCGCGCACGGCGAGCACGCCAACTGGGTCGCCCAGTACGCCTATTGGGCGGTGCTGCTCGGCGCCTTCGTGACCGCGTTCTACAGCTTCCGCCTGCTGTACATGACCTTCCACGGCAAGGAGCGTTTCCGCGACGCGCATGCCGGGCACGGTCACGACGGGCACCACGACGACCATGCGGCGCACGCCCATGACGATCATGGTCATGGCAAGCACGACGATGCGCACGACGATCATGGTCACCACGGTCCGCACGAGCCGCACGAATCGCCGTGGGTGGTCACCGTGCCGCTGATCCTGCTGGCGATCCCGTCGGTGCTGATCGGCTTCTTCACCGCCGGCCCGATGCTGTTCGGTACCGATTGGCTGGACTACAAGGTCAAGCAGCTGCCGTTCTTCCTCGGCGCGATCGACCTCGACGCCGCCCGCGACACCATCGCGATGGTCGGCGAGGAGGCCTGGCACGGTCCGGTGGCGTTCGCGCTGCACGGCTTCCAGGCGCCGGCGTTCTGGCTCGCGTTCTCGGGCTTCGCCCTGGCCACGGTCATGTACTGGTGGAAGCCGGAGCTGCCGGCCAAGGCGCGCAAGCTGTTCGCGCTGCCGGTGCGCATCCTGGAGAACAAGTACGGCATGGACAATCTGTGGATCGACGGCTTCGCCGCCGGCGGCGTGGGCATCGGCAAGGCCTCGCGCGCGGTCGACAGCAAGCTGATCGACGGCGCCGTCGTCAACGGCGGTGCGAGCCTGGTCGGCTTCGTCGCCAACCTGACCCGCCGCGTCCAATCCGGTTATCTCTACCACTACGCCTTCGCGATGATCCTCGGCCTGATTGCATTGCTCGCCGTCGTCATCCGGTTCTGGCACTAATCCGACAAGGACACCCGACGTGAGCCCCGTGCCCTTGCTTAGCATTCTGATCTGGCTGCCGATCCTCGGCGGTTTCGCCACCCTCGCGTTCGGCAACGAGCGCGCCAACGCCGCGCGTTGGTTCGCCCTGGTGGTGGCCCTCGTCACCCTCGGCCTGAGCGTGATGATGTTCACCCATGCCGATTTCGGCAGCGCGGCGATGCAGTTGGTCGAAGACCACGCCTGGATCCCGACCTACGACATCCGCTACCACCTCGGCGCAGACGGCATCTCGGCGGCGCTGATCGCGCTGACCACGCTGACCTCGACCCTGGTGCTGATCAGCGCCTGGACCTCGATCGACAAGCGCGTCAGCCAGTACTACGCCGCGTTCCTGATCCTCGAAGGCCTGATGGTCGGCGTGTTCTCGGCCCTGGACGCGATGCTGTTCTACGTGTTCTTCGAGGGCATGCTGATCCCGATGTTCATCATCATCGGCGTGTGGGGCGGCCCGCGCCGCGTCTACGCGTCGGTGAAGTTCTTCCTGTACACCTTCCTCGGCTCGGTGTTCATGCTGGTCGGGTTGATCTACCTGTACCTGAAGGGCGGCAGCTGGCAGTTGTCGGACATGTACGCGCTGCAGCTCAACGCGGTCGAGCAGATGTGGATCTTCTTCGGCTTCCTGATCGCCTTCGCGGTCAAGGTGCCGATGTTCCCGGTCCACACCTGGTTGCCGGACGCGCACGTCGAGGCGCCGACCGCCGGTTCGGTGATCCTGGCCGCGATCATGCTGAAGATCGGCGGCTACGGTTTCCTGCGTTTCGTCCTGCCGATCGTGCCGGACGCCGGCCACGAGTGGGCGTGGCTGGTGATCGCGCTGAGCCTGATCGCGATCATCTACGTCGGCATGGTCGCCCTGGTCCAGGACGACATGAAGAAGCTGATCGCGTACTCGTCGGTCTCGCACATGGGCTTCGTCACCCTGGGCACCTTCATCGCCTTCGCCCTGGTCCACAACGGCGATGCGCACGGCACCGATGCCGCGCGCCTCGGCCTGCAGGGCGCGATGGTGCAGATGATCAGCCACGGCTTCGTGTCGGGCGCGATGTTCACCTGCGTCGGCGTGCTCTACGACCGCATGCACAGCCGCATGATCAAAGACTACGGCGGCGTCGCCAACGTGATGCCGTGGTTCGCCGCGTTCGTGGTGTTGTTCGCGATGGCCAATTCCGGCCTGCCGGGCACCTCGGGTTTCGTCGGCGAGTTCATGGTGATCGTGGCCAGCTTCCAGCAGCACCCGCTGATCGCGTTCGGCGCGGCCACCACCCTGATCGTCGGCGCCGGCTACACCCTGTGGCTGGTCAAGCGGGTGATCTGGGGCGACGTCGGCAACGCCCACGTCGCCGAGCTGGAGGACATCAACCCGCGCGAAGCGCTGGTGCTGGGCGTGTTCGCGGCTGGCGTGCTGGTGCTCGGCCTGTGGCCGAAGCCGCTGACCGACCTGATGGAACCCGCGATCGCGAACCTGGCCAGCCAGATCGTCGCCAGTAAGTTGTGAACCCCGCGTGGGCTCAGGCCCGCGCGGTGGAGAAGTGAGTAGAAGCGAGTAGTGAGGAACGAGTAGGAAGCGCGAACGCGGCAGCTCACTTCTCACTCCTCTGAACTCGTTCCTAGAGCAAGGCTCGCCCAGGGCCGGATCCGCCAAGAGATGCACTAATGAACATGCCTGTACGGACCATCGCCGACCTGATGCCCCTGCTGCCCGAACTGGTGGTGATCATCGGCGCGTTCGCGCTGTTGATGCTCGATCTGTTCATCGAGGAGCGCAACCGCATCGTTTCCCATGTGTTCGCGATCGTCGTGGTCGCGGTGGCGACGGCGCTGATCGCCTTCGACGTCGGCGGGCAGGGCACGGTGCTCAGCGGCATGTTCGTGCGCGACACCGCCGCAGACGGCCTCAAGCTCGGCATCGGCGTGGTCGGCATCCTGTCGATGATCTACACCTGGCCCTACCTGCGCTCGCGCGGCCTGTACAAGGGCGAAGTCGCGGTGCTGATGCTGTTCGCCATCGCCGGCATGATGCTGCTGGTCTCGGCCGGCAGCCTGGTCATGGTCTACCTCGGCCTGGAAATGCTGGCCCTGTGCTCCTACGCGCTGGTCGCGGTGGACCGCGACAGCCCGCTGGCCTCGGAAGCGGCGATCAAGTACTTCGTGCTCGGCGCGCTGGCCTCGGGCCTGCTGCTGTACGGCCTGTCGCTGATCTACGGCGCCACCGGCAGCCTGATGCTCGACCAGATCGCGATCGCCGCCCAGGTCGGCCCGTCCTCGCTGATGATGATCACCGGCGTGGTGTTCGTGGTCGCCGGCATCGCCTTCAAGTTCGGCGCGGCGCCGTTCCACATGTGGTTGCCGGACGTCTACCAGGGCGCGCCGACCCCGATCACTCTGTTCATCGGTTCGGCGCCGAAGCTGGCCGCGTTCGGCATGACCTACCGCCTGCTCGAAGTCGGTGCGGCGGGGCAGGAGGACCATTGGCGCCTGCTGCTGGCCGGCCTGGCCGTGCTGTCGCTGGCGATCGGCAACCTCAGCGCGCTGGTCCAGACCAACCTCAAGCGCCTGCTGGCGTACTCGACGGTCTCGCACGTCGGCTTCCTGTTCCTCGGCATGGCCGGCGGCGGCGCCCAGGGCTTCGCCGCGGCGATGTTCTATGCGATCAGCTATGCATTGATGTCGGCCGCGGCCTTCGCCGCGATCATCGTCATGTCCGGCCGCGGTTTCGACGCCGACAAGATCGACGACTACAAGGGCCTCAACGCGCGCAGCCCGTGGCTGGCCGGCATGGTCCTGTGCGTGATGGCCTCGCTGGCCGGCCTGCCGCCGTTCCTCGGCTTCTGGGCCAAGCTGGCGGTGCTCAAGGCCGCGCTGCAGGGCGACATGCTGTGGCTGGCGATCGTCGGCATCGTGTTCGCGGTGATCGGCGCGTTCTACTACCTGCGCGTGATCAAGGCGATGTACTTCGACGAGCCCGACGGCAAGATGCCGGCGCCGAGCGACGACCGTCCGCTGCGCGTGGTGTTCGGCGTTAACGCGCTCGCGCTGCTGGCGCTGGGCCTGGCCTGGAACCCGATCATGGACTGGTGCATGCGCGCGTTCCCGTCCTGATCGACGGTGCGATTTCGGTTACGCAACGGGCCAGCCATGCTGGCCCGTTGCTTTTTCGGCGCCAGGAAAATCGGGCCGCGGCATCGCCGGCAGGTGCGGTTGGCGCCGGTTTGCCCAGGGCGCGCGCCTCGCGCCGCGCAATCGATTCAGGCAACGACCCGAGCCCAGGGGCCGGGTACGGCCGGCGTGGGGCAGGCAGAGGCTGGCACGGCCGCTCAGCCCTGGTATTGAAAAATGCGACAGTGTTTTTGCATGCGCCGGACCGATTGCAACGCTCATCGCAAAAAAGACTTGAAAATATTTAAATGCGCATTAAGATTGCGGCCTGCACCAACGCCGCGAATTCCCAAGGGAATCCACCGGTTCGATGCAGCGGTAAGCGGCAATCATGAAGATCTGATTGCAGGCTTGCAGAAAGTGACGCCGGCCGTTATGATGGTCGGCCTGATGCGGGGTGGAGCAGTCTGGCAGCTCGTCGGGCTCATAACCCGAAGGTCGCAGGTTCAAATCCTGCCCCCGCTACCAGCTTCGGCTGGCGAATCGAAAGCCTCTCTAGAGGCTTTCTTTTTTGGCCGCGAAGCTCGGGCTTTGTGATCGCGCTCTGCTCGCGCGAACACACCGAAATCCAGTTGTACGGACAAGGGGCCCGATGGGCCCCTTGTTGTTTTTGGGTTTCCGGAAGCTTCGTTTCGAGTGGCGTCCCGCGTTCATGCGCTTGCGGACCGCGAAACGGATGGCAGCGGAAACATGACGTATCGAACATTGGTTACACCAGGATTGGTCAGACCAGTCGCAACCCCGAGTCAGGAGTCAGGCGCGTGACGGACAAGGCAACGCAAATCGCTGCATTGCTCGCCCCGACGGTAGAGTCGTTGGGCGTGGAACTGCTCGGCGTGGAATATCTGCCGGCCGCCGGCAATGCAGTGCTGCGTATTTATATCGATGTGCCCGCCGATGAAGCGGCCGCCGGTGCCGATGGCGCCGAGCCGCGTTCGGTGTCGATCGAGGACTGCGAGGCGGTGAGCCGCGAAGTGTCGGCGCAGCTCGACGTCGAAGACCCGATCAGCAGCAATTACACCCTCGAAGTGTCGTCGCCGGGCATCGACCGCCCGCTGTTTACGCTCGAGCATTACCGCCGCCTGGTCGGCGAGACGGTCAAGGTCGCGCTCAAGCTGCCGCACGAAGGCCGCCGCCGCCTGCAGGGCCGGATCGATGCCATCGAGGGCGAGCAGGTCGTGTTCACGGTCGAGGCGGCCACCTTCACGGTGCCGTTCTCGAACATCGACAAGGGCCGTCTGGTGCCGGACTGGGCCGCGCTCGGCCTGGCTCCGAGCAAGGGCGAGCCGCAAGGCGCGCCGGCCAAGGGCCGACCCAAGAACAAGTCCTCGAAGGCCAAGCCTTCGAAGAAGAAGTGATCGGAACGATTCAGATTCAGCCAATTACCAATCCCAATAGCCGGCGGCTGCGAGCCGACCCGTGCGGAGTGACGAAATGAGCAAGGAACTGTTGCTGGTAGTGGACGCGGTGGCCAACGAAAAGGGCGTGCCGCGCGAAGTGATCTTCGAGGCCATCGAGGCCGCCCTGGCTTCGGCCGCGAAGAAGCGCTACCACGATGAGGACGTGCTGGTCCGCGTCAGCATCGACCAGAAGGACGGCAGCTACGAGACCTTCCGCCGCATGGAAGTGGTCGCCGACGACGTGGTCATGGAGTCGCCGGACCGCCAGATCCGCCTGATGGACGCGATCGACGAAGTCGAAGGCGTGGAAGTCGGCGACTACATCGAAGAACAGATCGAAAACCCGGATTTCGGCCGCATCGCCGCCCAGGCCGCCAAGCAGGTCATCGTGCAGCGCGTGCGCGAGGCCGAGCGCGCCCAGGTCGTGGACCAGTGGAAGGACCGCGTCGGCGAGTTGGTCACCGGTATCGTCAAGCGCGTGGAGCGCGGCAACATCTATGTCGACCTGGGCGGCAACGCCGAGGCGATCATCCCGAAGGACAAGGGCATTCCGCGCGACGTGCTGCGCGCCGGCGACCGCGTGCGCGGTTTCCTGTTCGACGTGCGCACCGAGCCGCGCGGCCCGCAGTTGTTCATCAGCCGCGCCGCCCCGGAATTCATGATGGAACTGTTCAAGCTCGAAGTGCCGGAAGTCGGCCAGGGCCTGGTCTCGATCAAGGCCTGCGCACGCGATCCGGGCGACCGCGCCAAGATCGCCGTGCTCGCCCACGACAACCGCACCGATCCGATCGGCGCCTGCATCGGCATGCGCGGTTCGCGCGTGCAGGCGGTGTCCAACGAGCTCAACGGCGAGCGCGTCGACATCGTGCTGTGGTCGGACAACCCGGCCCAGTTCGTCATCAACGCGATGGCGCCGGCGGAAGTGCAGTCGATCATCGTCGACGAAGAAAAGCATTCGATGGACCTGGCCGTGGCTGAAGACCGCCTGGCCCAGGCGATCGGCAAGGGCGGCCAGAACGTGCGCCTCGCCAGCCGCCTGTCGGGCTGGCAGCTCAACGTCATGACCCAGGACCAGGTCACGGCGAAGTCCGAGGCCGAACAGTCCTCGGCCCGTCAGCTGTTCCAGGACAAGCTCGAGGTCGACGAGGAAATCGCCGGCATCCTGGTCTCGGAAGGCTTCAGCACGGTCGAGGAAATCGCCTACGTGCCGGTCGGCGAGCTGCTGGCGGTGGAGGGCTTCGACGAGGACATCGTCGAGGAACTGCGCGCCCGCGCCCGCGACGCCCTGCTCAACGAGGCGCTGGCCGCCGAGGAGGAGCTCGACGAGCACCAGCCGGCCGCCGATCTGCTGTCGCTGGAGGGCATGGACGAATCGCTGGCCTTCACGCTCGCCTCGCGCGGGGTGGTCACGCGCGACGACCTGGCCGACCTGGCGACCGACGAGTTGACCGATATCGAAGGCGTCGACGAGGAACGTGCCGCCGCCCTGATCATGGAAGCGCGCAAGCACTGGTTCGAATGAGGTGACACACGTCGCAAGAGGCTCAAAGAGCGTCTTGCGGCACACCGAGACCGGCCTGGCCGGCCTCGGATTCGCAGGATCGGGCATCGGCCCGGTCCGCGGGCAGGCCAAAAAGGTCTGCGCGAGCCGGTCGTGCGGCGCGCGCGGAGCTAGAATGGCGCCATCACGCGCGGGACTCGTCCCGCGCCACGAGGACACGGAAACCGAATGTCGCAGCAAACCACCATCCGCAAGCTGGCCGAACTGGTGAACACGCCGGTCGAGAAGTTGCTGGAACAGCTGGCCGAGGCCGGCATGAAGTTCAGCGGCCCCGACCAGGTCGTGACCAGCATCGAGAAAGTCAAGCTGCTCGGCTTCCTCAAGCGCGCTCACGGCAAGGTCGACAAGCCGGCCGAGACCGACGAGGCGGCGAAGAAGATCACGCTCAATCGCAGCCGCAAGCAGGAAATCACCGTCGGTGGCGGCAAGAACCGCACCACCGTCGACGTGGTCGTGCGCAAGAAGGTGACGCTGGTGAAGCCGAACGAATCCGGCCAATCCATCTCGCCGGACGACGAGCGCGCCGAGATCCTGCGCAAGCTCGAAGAGTCCAAGCAGCGCAACCTCGCCGAACAGCAGCGCCTGGCCGCCGACGACCAGCGTCGCGCCGACGCGGCCGATGCGGTGCGTCGCGCCGCCGAGGAAGCCGCGCGCGCCAAGGCCGAGCAGGCCGAGGAAGAGCAGAAGACCAAGCTCGCCGACGCCAGCGTCGTCGTCGCGGCCGCCGAGGCGGCGGCAGAGACGACCACGGCCGTGCGCAAGCCGCCGACGACCCATGGTCACGGCCACCCGAAGCCGGCCGCGCCGGCTCCGGCCCGGGTCGACCACAACGCGCCGCGCCACAAGACCCGCGGCTCGCACGCGATGGTCGCCGGCGTCGAGGACGACGATGCGGCCAACCGCTTCGCCGGCCAGCTGCACCTGAGCGCCTCCGACCGCGCCCGCCGCACCAGCAGTTCGCGCGGCAAGTCGCGGCCGCAGCCGCGCCGCCAGTCCGAGCAGTCGCGCTCCGGCGGCGGCCAGCACGGCTTCTCGCGTCCGACCGCACCGATCGTGCGCGAAGTCGCGATCGGCGAAACCATCACGGTCGCCGACCTGGCCCAGAAGCTCGCCCTCAAGGGCGGCGACGTGGTCAAGGCGCTGTTCAAGATGGGCGTCATGGCGACCATCAACCAGAGCATCGACCACGACACCGCCGCGCTGGTGACCGAAGAACTCGGCCACACCGTCGTGCGCACCAACGCCAATGCCGCCGAGGACGCGCTGATCGCGCACGCCGAGGAAGTGCAGGGCGACAAGGTCGCGCGTCCGCCGGTGGTGACCATCATGGGTCACGTCGACCACGGCAAGACCTCGCTGCTCGACTACATCCGTCGTACCAAGGTCGCCTCGGGCGAAGCCGGCGGCATCACCCAGCACATCGGCGCGTACCACGTCGAAACCGCGCGCGGCGTGATCAGCTTCCTGGACACCCCGGGCCACTCCGCCTTCACCTCGATGCGTGCGCGCGGCGCCAAGCTGACCGACATCGTGGTCCTGGTGGTCGCCGCCGACGACGGCGTCATGCCGCAGACCAAGGAAGCCGTGCAGCACGCCAAGGCGGCCGGCGTGCCGCTGATCGTGGCGATCAACAAGATCGACAAGTCCGGCGCCGATCCGCTGCGGGTCAAGAACGAACTGCTCGCCGAGGGCATCGTCGCCGAAGATTTCGGCGGCGAGACCCAGATGGTCGAGCTGTCGGCCAAGACCGGCGACGGCGTCGACGATCTGCTCGACGCGATCTCGCTGCAGGCCGAAGTGCTGGAACTGCGTGCGGTGCCGATCGGCCGCGCCACCGGTACGGTGATCGAATCCGCGCTCGACAAGGGCCGCGGCCCGGTCGCGACCGTGCTGGTCCAGCAGGGCCAGCTCAAGAAGGGCGACTACCTCGTCTGCGGCGTGCAGTACGGCCGCGTGCGTGCGTTGTTCGACGAAACCGGTTCGCAGGTGCAGGAAGCGGGTCCGTCGATCCCGGTGCAGGTGCTCGGCTTGTCGGGCGTGCCCGATGCCGGCGACGACTTCGTGGTCGTCGAGGACGAGCGTCTGGCCAAGGACGTCGCCCAGCAGCGCGACGCCAAGCGCCGCGAATCGCGCCTGGTCGCCGCTGCCGGCAACCGCATGGAAGACATCATGGCCCAGATGGGCAAGGGCGAGGGCCAGCTGAGCCTCAACCTGGTCATCAAGGCCGACGTGCAGGGTTCGGTCGAAGCGCTGCGCCAGTCGTTGATGGCGCTGTCGAACGATCAGATCCGCATCAATGTGATCAGCTCCGGCGTCGGCGGCATCACCGAGTCCGACGCGAACGCGGCGGCCACGGCGAAGGCCACGGTGATCGGCTTCAACGTCCGTGCCGACGCCTCCGCCCGCCGCATCATCGAAGGCAACGGCGTCGATCTGCGTTACTTCTCGATCATCTATGACGTGATCGACCAGGTGAAGCAGGTGGCTTCGGGCATCCTCGGCGTGGAAATCCGCGAAGAGATCATCGGCATCGCCGAAGTGCGCGACGTGTTCCGCAGCTCCAAGTTCGGCGCGGTCGCCGGTTGCATGGTGGTCGAAGGCGTGGTCAAGCGCAGCAAGCCGATCCGCGTGCTGCGCGACAACGCCGTGGTCTTCGAGGGCGAGCTGGAATCGCTGCGCCGCTTCAAGGAAAACGTCGACGAAGTGCGCAACGGCACCGAATGCGGTATCGGCGTGAAGGCGTACAACGACGTCAAGCCGGGCGACCAGATCGAGTGCTTCGAGCGCATCGAAGTGCAGCGCACGCTGTAAGACAGGGAATCGGGAATCGGGAGTCGGCAATCGCAAGGCGGTTATCGGCGACCGGTTCCCCCTTCCGCTCTACCGTCTCTTTTCCCGCTTCTCGTTTCCCGGATCCACATGCCCAGCAGCAAATCGTTCCATCGCACCGACCGCGTTTCCGCCCAGCTCCGTCGCGAGCTCGGGACGCTGGTGCATGAGGCTGTGCGCGAGCACAACCTGCCGTCGGTGAGCGTTTCCGACGTCGAAGTCTCGCGCGACCTGGCCCACGCCAAGGTGTTCGTGACCGCGCTGCAGGCCGAGCGTTCCAAGGAAGCCGTCAAGGCGCTCAAGGAACTCTCGCGCGAGCTGCGTTACCAACTGGGCCGGGCGATGAAGCTGCGCCACGTGCCCGAACTGCACTTCCATTACGACGATTCGGTCGATCGCGGCGAGCGCATCGGCATCCTGCTGCGCGATCTGCCGCCGCTGGAAGCCGAAGCCGACGGCGATCAGGCCGCCAGCGAAACCGACGGCGACGACAAGCCGGAGTAAGCGCAGGCAGGCGCCGGCGCCCGGTCCGTCGATCGGTGCGGCGCCCGCTGCCCGGTCGCAACCCGCCAGGTCCCGTCTGCGGCTCCGCCGCTTGCGACCCACGCGCCCGACGTATCCCGCAGCACCCCGGCCGCCCTTCGCGCGGCGGTTTCTTTCCCTTCTTCTTGCCCGAGCAGGAGCCATCGCATGTCGCAGCCACCGCCGCGTTACGGCGCGCCGATTTCGTTAGCGACCGCCGGCCGGGTCATGCGCGCCGCGCAGGCCGAGGCCGAACGCCTGCAATGGCCGATGGTGATCGCCATCGTCGACAGCGGCGGCCATCTGGTGATGTTGCACAAGCTCGATCAGGCGCAATATGGCAGCATTCCCGTGGCCCAGGCCAAGGCCGAGACGGCGGTTAAGTTCCGCCGTCCGACCAAGGCGTTCGAAGACGCGGTCGCTGCCGGCGGGTTGGGCTTGCGACTGCTCGGAATCGATGGTCTGTTGCCGTTGGATGGCGGGCTGCCCCTGATCGTGGGCGGCGAGTTGATCGGTGCGATCGGCGTGTCCGGGATGCAGGCGGTTCAGGACGCGCAAATCGCGCAGGCAGGGGCGGACGGCTTGCTTGAACACGACGCGTAAACGCAATTGGCGCAACGTCGACGGCTTGCTGCTGCTCGACAAGCCCCCCGGCATCAGCTCCAACCAGGCGCTGCAGCAGGCACGTCATCTGTTCCGTGCGGAGAAGGGCGGCCACACCGGCAGTCTCGACCCGCTCGCGACCGGTCTGCTGCCGCTGTGCTTCGGTGAGGCGACCAAGATCGCCGGGTTGCTGCTCGGCGCACGCAAGGCCTATAGCGCGACCGCGGTGCTGGGCCTGACCACCGACAGCGACGACGCCGACGGCGCGTCCTTGCTCGAACGCCCGGTACCCGAATTCGACGATGCGGCGATCGAAGCCGCCCTGGCGCCCTTGCGCGGCCCGATCCGCCAGCGCGCGCCGATCTATTCCGCGCTCAAGCAGGGCGGCGAACCGCTGTACGCGAAGGCCCGCCGCGGCGAGGTCATCGAGGCGCCCGAGCGCGACGTCGTCGTCCACTCTTTGACCGTGACCGGCCGCGACGGCCCGCGCCTGGAGCTGCATATCGAATGCGGCTCCGGCACCTATGTGCGCAGCCTGGTCCGCGACCTCGGCGAGGCGCTCGGCTGCGGCGCCCATGTGGCGACCTTGCGCCGGCTCTGGGTCGAACCGTTCATGCAGCCGCGGATGATCACGCTGGATGCGTTGCGCGAACTGGCCGAGCAGGGCAGCGACCTGGCCCTCGACGCCTGCCTGCTGCCGATCGAGGCCGGGCTGACCGGTTTCGGCCGGGTCAGCCTGGATTCGACCGCGGCCGAGCGCCTCGGCCATGGCCAGGCGGTCAGCTGTGAACCCGGCGAGCCGGGTCTGGTGGCGGTGTTCGGCGAAGCCGGGCGCTGCCTGGGCCTGGGCCTGCGCCAAGCCGAAGGGCGATTGCAGCCACAGCGCCTGTTCCGCTGGGCGGCGCAGGGCGGCTGAGCGGCTTCGGGCCGGACGCTACGAGCAGGATTCGCGCCAGGAGGCGATGCGGTGAACAGGCCCAAGACGATGTCCATGCCCGGCGCGGCGGCCATGCTGCTGGCCTGCGCGACGAGCCCTGCGATAGCGGCGAGCGCCGAGGTCGATCATGCCCGGCCCGAGGCCGTGGTCGAAGCCGCGATCGCCTGCGCCAAGCGCCAGGATTTCACCTGCACGGCCCGGCTCATGGACCCGGCGGCCTTGGCCGATTTCCGCCGTACGCTCGGCCCGGCTTTCGAAGAAAGCGCCGGCGACCCGCGCCTGGACGGCCTGTTCGGCGCCGACAGCGCGAAGCGCGCCAAGGATATGGACGATGCCGAGTTCCTCGCCCAGGCCCTGAGCCGGGTCAAGCGCCTGGGCTTGGTGCGGATCGACAGCGCCGCCATCGTCGCATCGGCCACAGAAGGCGAGGCCGGTTATCACGCGGTAGTGCGCATCGCCGGGGATTTCGGCTGGCCGGAGTCGGCGGCCACGGTCGTCGACCTGGTCAGCCTGCGCAAGGTCCAGGGCCTGTGGTGGCTGCAGCCGGGGCTTGAGGCCCAGGTCATGATCGACGGCATCAAGCAGGCGCGTATGCGCGATCTCGACAGAAAAGCTGAACGGACGCCGGGCCAGGCCGGCGACTGACGCGATGGGCGCCGTGGCGGTCGCGGATGTGCGGAATCATTGGTGCGCAGGTCGCATTCGCGCCCGCAGGCTGGTACAATCCCGCCGCTTTTCAAGCACTTCCAAACGGGACCTGCTTGGGCGGCAATCCTCACTAAAGCAAGCGGCGGGCCAGGCGGTGCGTCGGGGCGATTTTGTCGCGACCGATTCGCTTCTGCGGGCCCCGCATCTACAGAGAACATAAGTCATGTCGATCGACACCAGCAAGATCATTGAAGACAACAAGCGCGGCGCCGCCGACACCGGTTCGCCGGAAGTCCAGGTCGCTCTGCTCACCGCTCGCATCGAGTTGCTCACCGGCCACTTCAAGCAGCACAAACAAGATCACCACAGCCGCCGCGGCCTGCTGATGATGGTCAACCGTCGTCGCAGCCTGCTTGATTACCTCAAGCGCAAAGACGGCGATCGCTACAAGGCTCTGATCGAAAAGCTCGGTCTGCGCCGCTAACCGGACACCCAACCGCGGCGCAGCGATGCGCCGCGGTTTGTTTTGGCGGGCATGAAAACCCGCGTGGCGCTGCAGGACGCAACGCCGCCTGCGCTCGATGAGCGCATGGCTTCGACCTGGCGAAACCGGGTCACGTGCAACGCGGCCGGTCGGACCGGCGCAACGCACACCCACCTATTGGTCGCCGGCGCCGGCGACCGACCGGAGCGGGGCAAGGGCCCCGACCGGAACGCATAGATACCGAAGGAACCCACCCGTGGCAAAAATTACCAAGACCTTCCAATACGGCAACCATCAGGTGACCCTGGAGACCGGCGAAATCGCCCGTCAGGCCGGCGGCGCCGTCATCGTGAAGATGGAGGACACCGTGTTGCTGGTGACGGCCGTCGCCGCCAAGAGCGCGCGCGAAGGCCAGGACTTCTTCCCGCTCACCGTGGATTACCAAGAGAAGTTCTACGCCGGCGGTCGCATCCCGGGCGGCTTCTTCAAGCGCGAAGGCCGTGCGACCGAGAAGGAAACGCTGATCTCGCGCCTGATCGACCGTCCGATCCGTCCGCTGTTCCCGGAGGACTACCGTAACGAAGTCCAGATCATCGCCACGGTCATGTCGATGAATCCGGAAATCGACGGCGACATCCCGGCCCTGATCGGTGCCTCGGCCGCGCTCGCGCTGGCCGGCACCCCGTTCCAGGGCCCGATCGGCGCGGCCAAGGTCGGTTACAAGAACGGCCAGTACCTGCTCAACCCGACCGCCGCCGAGCTGGCCGAATCCGAGCTCGAGCTCGTCGTCGCCGGTACCTCGAACGCGGTGCTGATGGTCGAATCCGAAGCCAAGATGCTGTCCGAGGACGTCATGCTCGGCGCGGTGATGTTCGGCCATCGCGAAATGCAGAAGGTCATCAACATCATCAACGAGCTCGTCGTCGAAGCCGGCACCAAGCCGTCGACGTGGGAAGCTCCGGTCAAGAACGAAGCGCTGATCGCCGCGCTTAAGGAAGCCGTGGGCGACCAGCTCGTTTCGGCGTTCCAGGTGCGCGACAAGCTGCAGCGTCGCGACGCCATCGGCGCGATCAAGAAGGACGTGCTGCAGCGCCTGGCCGGCCGCGCCGAAGCCGACGGCTGGAGCACCTCGGAGCTGTCGAAGGAATTCGGCGAGCTCGAGTACCAGACCATGCGCAACTCGGTGCTCGACACCAAGGTCCGCATCGACGGCCGCGCCCTCGACACCGTGCGCCCGATCGCTTCGCGCGTCGGCGTGCTGCCGCGTACCCACGGCTCCTCGCTGTTCACCCGCGGCGAGACCCAGGCCATCGTGGTCGCCACCCTCGGCACCGCGCGCGACGGTCAGATCATCGACGCCGTCTCGGGCGAGTACAAGGAACACTTCCTGTTCCATTACAACTTCCCGCCTTACTCGGTCGGCGAAGCCGGCCGCATGATGGGCCCGAAGCGTCGCGAAATCGGCCACGGCCGTCTCGCCAAGCGCGGCGTGCTCGCCGTGATGCCGACGATGGAAGAATTCCCGTACACCATCCGTATCGTCTCGGAAATCACCGAGTCGAACGGTTCGTCCTCGATGGCTTCGGTCTGCGGCAGCTCGCTGGCGCTGATGGACGCCGGCGTGCCGATCAAGGCGCCGGTCGCCGGCATCGCGATGGGCCTGGTCAAGGAAGGCGACAACTTCGTCGTCCTGTCGGACATCCTGGGCGATGAAGATCACCTCGGCGACATGGACTTCAAGGTGGCCGGCACTTCCGAGGGCATCTCGGCGCTGCAGATGGACATCAAGATCCAGGGCATCACCGAAGAGATCATGAAGGTCGCGCTGGGCCAGGCGAAGGCCGGCCGTCTGCACATCCTCGGCGAGATGGCGCATGCCCTCACCGAGTCGCGCACCGAGCTGTCCGAGTACGCGCCGCGTCTGCTGACCATGAAGATCCACCCGGACAAGATCCGCGAAGTGATCGGCAAGGGCGGCTCGACCATCCAGGCGATCACCAAGGAAACCGGCACCCAGATCGACATCCAGGACGACGGCACCATCGTCATCGCTTCGGTCAACGCCGCCGCCGCGCAGGCCGCGAAGGCGCGCATCGACCAGATCGTGTCCGACGTCGAGCCGGGCCGCATCTACGAAGGCAAGGTCGCCAAGATCATGGACTTCGGCGCCTTCGTGACGATCCTGCCGGGCAAGGACGGTCTGGTCCACGTCTCGCAGATCTCCAACGAGCGCGTCGAGAAGGTCAGCGACAAGCTCAAGGAAGGCGACGTGGTCAAGGTCAAGGTGCTGGAAGTCGACAAGCAGGGCCGTATCCGCCTGTCGATGAAGGCCGTCGAAGAAGGCGAGGGCGTCGTCGCCGAGTAATCGGCACGCGCAACGTCGGATTCGAGGAAAGCGGGCTTCGGCCCGCTTTTCTTTTGTGCGGTCTTCCTTGCACCTGGGCGTACCGACTTGCGCCGGGCTCGCGGATGGGCTTCCATCGTGGCCGAACCCGGCATCGACTGCGGTTCGACCAAAGGAGAACGCCGAGATGCGAAGGAAGCTGCTGTTAGGTCTGGCGATCGCGATGGCAGCCGCGCCCGCCGCGGCGCAGCCGTCACCGAGGCAAGGCGGGACATCGCCTGCCGTCGAGGCCGTGGCGGCGCCGCCCATCGTCGACATGGACGTGGTGGTGGTGTCCGGCGTGCAACCGGGGCCCGGCCTGTGGAAATTCCACAAGGGCGACCGCGTGCTGTGGATCCTGGGAACGCTGTCGCCGTTGCCCAAGGACATCACCTGGCTGTCGCGCGACATGGACGCGGCGATAGCGCAATCGCAGCTCGCACTGCAGCCGCCGCGCCTGTCGGTCAGCGCCGACATCGGCCTGTTCGGTCGCCTGTCGTTGTTGCCTTCGATGCTGAAACTGCGCAAGAACCCCGGCGGCGCGAAGCTGCAGGACGTGTTGCCGGCGGACTTGTACGCGCGCTGGCAGGTGTTGAAGCTCAAGTACATCGGTCGCGACGACAGCGTCGAGAGCTGGCGGCCGCTGTTCGCGGCGAGCGAGCTGTATCGCGCTGCGCTGAAGAAAAGCGGTCTCGACGAAACCGGCATCGTCGGGCCGGCGATCCGCAAGGCGGTCGAGGCGGCGGGGATCGAGACGCGCTCCACCAGCCTGCCGCTCAAGGTCGAGGACCCGAAAAAGACCCTCAAGGCCTTCAATGCGACCACGCTCGACGACGTGGCCTGCTTCCGCAAGACACTGGACCGGCTCGAAACCGACCTGGCGATCATGACCACGCGCGCCAATGCCTGGGCCACCGGCGACATCGACGCGCTGCGTGCCTTGCCTTACGAGGACCAGCAGGAGGCCTGTCTGAGCGCACTGACCGGTTCGGGCTTCTCGCAGAAGCTCGGCATCGACGATGTCCAGGCGCAGATGGCCGAGCATTGGTATCGCAGCGTCGACGGCGCGCTGAAAGAACAGCGGGTGGTCTTCACCATCCTGCCGATATCGCAGTTGCTCAAGGCCGACGGCGTCGTCGCCAGACTGCAGGCCAAGGGCTTCGAGGTCGAGGCGCCGTAGCCGGCCGCAGGCGCGTGCAGGCGCCGGGACGCGCCTGTCCGCTGTGCCCACTCGAGCTGATCCGAAGCCGATCCGGGGTCGATCTCATCGAGGCGAGAGGATGCCGGCGATGCCGCGCCGGCATCCTCTTGCCGATCGCCGATCAGTGTTCGAGCACGCTCACACTGGTCACGTACTGCGAGTCGGCGGTCCACGGCGAGGGGTTGCCGACGCCGAGGCCGACCTGCAGGGTCTTGCCGGCGATGTTGCCGAGGTCGAAATAACGCATCGGCACCAGCGCGCCCGGGCACCAACTGCGCGGGTTGGTGGTGTTGTTGTTGCGGAAGATGCCCGGGTTGCCGCGCGGGCTGAATTGCTCGTAGCTCGCGCAATCGATCTTGGTGCTGAAGCTCGCGATCTGCGCGCCGTTGAGCTTCACCGCGATGTTGGTGTTGGTGTACTCCTGGCCGCCGCTGGAAGCGCCGTAGCCGGCGATGCTGACGGCGAGGGTGGCGATGCCCAGGTTGGCGGTGTGCGAGACGGTGGCGGTGGCGATGCTGTCGTCGGTTTCCGACGAACGCGACAGCAGGCCGATCACGTCCGGGTCGCTGGCGGGCGTGAGCGTCTTGGTCGAGACCAGCGCCAGCGAGTACTTGAAGCCGACTTCGGCGATCGCCGGGTCGGTCACGCCGTGCTGCTCGCAGGCATCGCCGCCGTATTGCGGATTGGCGCCGCCGCTGATGCCGACCCAGATGTCGCGGTCGGGATTGGCCAGCGCCGCGGCATACGGGTTCATCGGCGCGTCCGGATAGACCCGGGTCGCCTTCGCGCCCTGCCACATGTCGCTGAACGGCGAAATGAAATCGGTGAAGGTCACCCGCGGCGTGTCGACGGTCGGCGCAATGCCCTTCGGCGTGCTGATGAAGAAGGCCGAGGCGAAGCGATCGTAGGGATCGCACTGGGCGTGATAGATGATGCGCAGGGCGACGTCGTCGCCGATCTTGGCCTTTTCGGCGTCGCTGAGCTTGCGCGCGTACTCGGTGCCGCGCTTCCACATCAGCACGCCCGCAGGCGGCGTGTAGGTGGTCGGTTCGGTGCTGCGGTAGATGCCGAATTGCGGTACCTGGTCGAGCACCTGCACCAACTTCTCGGTGGCCGGCGGCGCGTCGTGGACCTCGAACTCGTAGATACGCGCGGCGCTGTCGCTGCCCTGGGTCGGCGTGGCGATGTTGAGGCGCACATAGCGCGCGCTGGTCGCCGCGATCGGGTGGGTGCTGACGTTGGCGGTGTTGTTGCTCACGCTGACCGCGGTGCTCCAGGCGTTGCCGTTGGCCGAGGTCTGGATGTTGAAGCTCTTGCTGTTGAACGAGGCCGGTTCGCCGCCGGCGCCGGCATGCTTGATCACGAAGCTCGATAGGGAGCGACTGGCGCCGAGGTCGACCTGCAGCCACTTGCTGCCCGCCGCGGAACAGAACTTGTCGCTGTTGCCGCCGCCGGTGCTGCCGTTGAAGGCTTTCGCCGGCGCTTCGTTGGCGTTGCACGCGGCCGAACCGGTGGCGGGTTTGTTCAGGGCGAGGTTGGCGGCCGAGGCCGTGCCGGCGAAGCCCAGGCACAGCAGCAGGCTCGCGAACTGCAAACTCGTGAACGTCAGGCCTGTGTGCAGGCCCGGCCGGGGTGGAGCGCTCTGTCTCGATGGCATGAGGATGTCCTTGTCGGTGCGAAGGCGGCCGGCTCGACGATCGTTGCCGCGAAAGGGCTGCGGCAGGGGACGACTGGAACTGGCCGGGAACGGCGGGGCGCCGCCGCGACGGGGACCGATCGGCACGGTTTAGATCGATCCAATTGCGAGATTAGTGGAACGCGGCGGCGCACAACCCGGGCCTGTGCCCGCGCGGAGGTCGATTTAAGAGCAGCCGTCCGCAGTTTCGGATCGCGCTTCGATCGAGCGCGGGCGCAACCCGCGCGGCGGAGGCTTGGACGGGACCCATCGCGCTAGGCCTGTCGCGCGGAGTCGATGGTGCAAGACCGATCGCGCTAGGCGCCTCGCGCCGGGCATGGCAGGATCGCGCCGATGAGCAACAGCCCCGATGCCACGACTTACCTTCGCGACCTCGCGCGCCTGCGCCGCGTGCGCGACCGCATCGACCGCGAGTACGCGCAGCCGCTCGACGTCGAGGCGCTCGCCCAGGGCGTGAGCATGTCGGCCGGGCATCTGAGCCGGCAGTTCCGCGCCGCCTACGGCGAGTCGCCGTATTCGTATCTGATGACGCGGCGCATCGAGCGCGCGATGGCCCTGCTGCGCCGCGGCGACCTCAGCGTCACCGAGGTCTGCTTCGAGGTCGGCTGCTCATCGCTGGGCACCTTCAGTACGCGTTTCGCCGAACTGGTCGGCGTGCCGCCGAGCGTCTATCGGCGCGAGGCCGCACAGGCGAGCGACGGGCTGCCGCCGTGCGTGGAGAAGCAGGTGACGCGGCCGGTCAGGCAACGCGAAACCCCGGAGGCGGGCAGCGCCTGAGGTCGTGGGCGCTGGGTTGTGGATGGATCGCTGCGTCGGTGGCCGTCGCAGCGCGGTCGCGGCTCGCGACGCTCCTGCTCCAGAGTATGAAGGTCAGTGGGTGTGGTAGATCTTGCTGAGGATCTTCCACTCGCCACCGACCTTCAGCAATTGGAACAGGTCGCTGTAGCGCGCGCCGTTCCAATGGTCGGATTCGACCCGCACCTGCGCGACGCTGCCGACGATCTCGATCGAGACGATCTGCGCCTGCAGTTGCTTGGCCGCGGGCGCGCTGTCGATGTAGTCGAACAGGCTACGGATCGGGCCGCCGCTCAGGCTGCCGTCGGGGGCGAGGCCGTGGATGGTCGCCTGCGGCAGGAACGCCGTGCGCATGAGTTCGCTCTTGCCCTGGCGGCCGGCCTCGATATAGCGATCGAGAACCTTGCGCACGGCGGCGTAGTCTTCCGCAGAGGCCGTGGGTACGAGCTTGTTCGCTTCTGGCGAGGGCGCGGCTTGGGCTTGTGCGGCGGCGCCGCACCACGGCAGCAGCAGGACAAGAGCCGATGCCAGCATCAACAGTCGTACTGGCCTTGCATCGTCTGTGGGGCGCATGGGTCGACCTGTGGTGGGCGTGCTGTGGCGGGGCATGCTTGTGATGGGCATGTACTCCCTGCGGCTGCCATGGCTTCGGCTCGCGCGGCTGCGCCGGCTCGTCCATCGCGCGCCGGCCTCGCCGGCGACATGGCGGTTTCGCGGAATATAGCTGCATTCGGGAACGACTACGGCCACGGTCGACGAACGGCGGTGCGGGCCGCCGCGGCGCGGAAGCTTGTCGGCGGGTCCGCGCGGTAAAGACCCGGTGTAGCGATGGCGGTCTCCCGCGGGTAGCGTTTTCCGCTACCTCGCCGGTGCCTGCGCGGGGCCGCCACGACACTGCTACATTCCGGACGTCGTTCTATGGAGCACGGGCCATGGCCTCGGGAAGTCAGGAACTGGAGGGCTTCGTCCGCGAAGCCTTATTGCGCGGGCAATCCAAGGAGGCGACGGCGCAGGCGCTGTCGGCGGCCGGCTGGAGTGCCGAGCAGACCCGCGGCGCGCTCGATGCCTATGCCGACGTCGGCTTCGTGCTGCCGGTGCCGAAGCCGCGCGCCTCGTTGTCGGCGCGCGAAGCCTTCGCCTATCTGGTGATGTTTACCACCCTGTATTTCGTCGCCTATAACCTGGGCAGCCTGTTGTTCGACCTGATCAACGTCGCCTGGCCGGACGCCGCCGACAATGGTTACGAATTCTGGCGCAAGAGCCTCGACGACTCGCTGCGCTGGTCGGTGTCGGCGCTGGTGATCGCGTTCCCGGTGTTCGCCTTCGTCGCTCACCGGGTCGCCCGGGACGTCGCGCGACATCCGATCAAGCGCCTGTCGCCGGTGCGTCGTTGGCTGACTTACCTGACCTTGTTCATCGCCGCGACGGTGCTGATCGGCGACATGACCGCGTTGGTCTACAACCTGCTCGGCGGCGAGCTGAGCCTGCGCTTCGTGCTGAAAGTGCTGGTGGTCGCGACGATCGCCGGCAGCGTATTCGGTTACTACCTGTGGGACCTGCGTCGCGAGGAGAACCAGGCATGAGCGCACCGGTCGGACGTTGGCTGCTGATCGCAGCCGCAGTGGCGATCGCGGCGGCGGTGACGGCGGCGATCGTGGTCATGGGCGGCCCAGGCGCGCAGCGCGAGGCCAAGCTCGATCAGCGCCGCACCCAGGAGCTCGACCGGATCAACGACGAGGTGCGCGACTATTGGAAACGACAGGCGCGCCTGCCGGCGGATCTGCCGAGCCTGGCGAAGCAACCGGGCGTGGCCCTGAGCACGGCCGATCCGGTTACCGCCGCGCCCTATCGCTATGTCGCCGGCGAGGCCGGCCGCTTCCGCCTGTGCGCGAGCTTCGCCACCGACACCGGGCGCGAGGACGCTGGGCGGCGCGCTGCGGCCGATGGGTACCCGCGCGGCTGGCGCCATCCGGCCGGCGAGCATTGCTTCGAGCTCGACGCTTCCAAGCCCGAGGGCTGAGCCGGCGACGGCATTTCGGCCGCCGCCGCGATCAGGCACCGCCGCATCAGGCCCGAGCGTTCGACTGCAAGCGCGGTGCCAGCAGGTCGCCCAAGCCGACACGGCGCAAGAACTCGGCGCGGACGCGGTCGCCGACCGCACTGACGACGTCGCAACCGTCGCCGGCCGGGTCGATGTGCACGCGGAACGGACGCTGGCCGTAAGGGCTCGCGACGATCTCGACGATGGCCTCGGCGACGCGGGCGACGTCGGCGTCCTCGGGCACGGTGCCGGCGAGTTTGCGCAGGATCTCCTCGCCGAAACCGGCGGCGACGCCGGCCTCGTAGTCGGCGTTGCGCACGGCGTCGGCCGGCGTGCCCGAGTGCAGGAAGTGATTGGTGCCGGAGGTGAACGCGCCCGGCATCACGATCGAGGTCTCGATGCCCCAGCGTGCGAGTTCGCCGGCATAGCTGACCGCCAGCGAATCCATCGCCGCCTTCGCGGCGAAATACGGGGCGAGATAAGGCGGGGTGCCGCCGCGCACGCTGCTGCTCGACACCCACAGCAGCAAACCGCGAGCTTGCGCGCGCAACTGCGGCAGGGCGGCGCGATTGACCCGCTGGCTGCCGATCACGTTAGTGTCGTAGAGCTGCGCGTACTGCTCGGGCATGAACGCTTCGGCCGGGCCGAAGGCCATGTGGCCGGCGTTGTGGATCACCACGTCGAGGCGGCCGTGCGCGGCGACGATCTTTGCGATCGCCGCGTCGGCGGAGGCCTGCGAGGCGATGTCGAGTTCGAGTGTACGCAAGTCGAGCCGACGCTCGCGGGCATAGGCTTGCGCGGCGTCGACTTGGACGGCATTGCGGCCGGCGGTGTCGCGCATGCTGGCGTAGACGGTGTGGCCGGCGTCGGCGAGGGCGCGTGCGGCGAGGGCGCCGAAACCGCTGGAGGCGCCGGTGATGAGAACGATCTGCTGGTTCATGGCGAAGCTCCGCTGACGGGCGTCGTCGACGCCCGGGATGAAGGGATTCGTAGCGAGAGACGACGCGGCGAAGTCCGCGCCGCGGACGATCAGAAAACGTAGCCGCCGTTGACGCGCAGCACCTGCGAGTTCACCCAGCTGCCGTCGGGGCCCGCGAGGAAGGACACGGCTGCGGCGATTTCCTCCGGCGTACCGAGGCGTTCCAGCGGCGCCAGACCGCGGAAGTGGGCGATCTGTTCTTCGCTCTTGCCATGCAGGAACAGCTCGGTGCCGACCGGGCCCGGGGCGACCGCATTGACGGTGATGTTGCGGCCGCGCAGTTCGTTGGCGAGCACGTGCACCAGGCCTTCGACACCGGCCTTGGAGGCGATGTAGGGGCCGTAGGTCGGGAAGGCCTTGCCGATCACGCTGGTGGACAGGGCGACGATGCGGCCTCCGTCGCCAAGGTGCTGCGCGGCCAGGCCGAGCACGACGAAGCTGCCGCGCAGGTTGGTGCCGATGACGCGGTCGAACTCGGCCAGGTCGCCGCCTTGGATCGGCACGTACGGCATGATGCCGGCGCTGTTGACCACCGCGTCGAGGCGGCCATAAGTCTGCAGGGCTTGGGCGAACACGCGCTCCATGGCGGCGGGATCGGCGACGTCGCCCTGTGCGGCGATGGCTTGGCCGCCGGCGTCGCGGATCTGTGCGACCACGGCCTCGGCCGCGGCGGCATTGCCGGCGTAGTTGACGACGACCGCGTAACCGTCGGCGGCGAGGCGCAGGGCGATGGCGCGGCCGATGCCGCGCGAGGCGCCGGTGACGAGGGCGGTCCGGGTCTGGACGGGCTGGGTGGACGACATGGCTGGACTCCAGTGGGGCGGCGGTGGCGGGATGCCAGGGTTCCGCGGTGGAGGCAGTCTGCTGATTGTCTTGCGTTGGATAAACCAGTCTGTATTGGCAATACAATTCAATAATCGCCAACAATGGCCGCCATAAGCCGCTCCGGAGCTAGCCATGGACCGTTTCGAGGCCCTACGTTTGTTCACCCGCATCGTCGAGCTGGGCAGCTTCACCCGCGCCGCCGGCGTGCTCGACCTGCCCAAGGCCACCGCGACCCATGCGATCAAGGAATTGGAGGCGAGCCTGGGCGTGCGCCTGCTCGAACGCACCACCCGCCAGGTGCGGCCGACCCTCGACGGCCAGGCCTACTACGAACGCTGCGTGCACGTGCTGGCCGAACTCGACGACGCCGATTCGGCGCTGCGCTCGGTCGCGAACAATCCGCGCGGGACTTTGCGCCTGGACCTGCACGGCTCGCACGCGACCGGCATCATCCTGCCGCGCATCGACGAGTTCCGCGCGCGTTATCCGCATATCGACCTGGCGATCAGCAGCGGCGATCGACTGGTCGACCTGGTGCGCGAGGGCGTCGACTGCGTGGTGCGCGCCGGCAATCCGCGCGATTCCTCGCTGGTCGCCAAACGCCTGGCGCTGATGCCGGAGGCGACCTGCGCGAGTCCCGATTATCTGGCGTACTTCGGCACCCCAAAGCACCCGGACGAATTGTCGGCGCATCAATCGGTGGGGTTCTTCTCCAGCAACCGCGATGTGCGTTATCCGTTCGAGTTCATCGTCGACGGCGAATTGAGCGAGGTTGCCTTGAACTCATGGATCTCGGTCAACGAAGCCGAATGCTATGTCGCCGCGGCCTTGCGCGGCTGCGGATTGATTCAGTTGCCGCGGCATCATATCGAGCCGCATCTGCGCGATGGCCGCCTGGTGGAGGTGCTGAGCGAGTACCGCAGCCCGGGCGTACCGGTGTCGGTGTTGTATCCGCAGCATCGGCAGCTGTCGCCGCGGGTGCGGGTGTTCGTCGACTGGGTGTCGGTGCTGTTCGCGGAGAAGTTCGGGGGGATGTAGTCGGGGAGGGGAACAGCAACAGCAACAGCAACAGCAACAGCAAATCCTCCCTCGCCCCCTTTTTCAAAGGGGGGAAGGAGATCATGGGCTTGCATCAAGGAAGGTGTGTACATCTAGCGAGCGCAGACCTATCGCCCCCTTTGCATAGGGGGCGGCGCCCGACGGGAATCGGTGAAGACTGCGGAGGCGTAGCGCGGGGGATTTGCCCTTGCTCTTACGAGAAAGCAGCAATGCCCCTCAGCTGGCGCGGACAGTCCGCACTCAGTCCACCAACTCGCGCATATAGCGCAGCAAACGTTCGAGCAGATCCGGGTCGTCGACCGCGGCCGGCTTCGTCGCCGGTTTGTACAGGCGGCGCAATTCCGGCAGCGGTTTCGCCAGCGTGCCGAAGTCGCGCATGATCCCGAGCGGCGCGTAGCCGGTGTAGCCGGGAAACACCGTGGCGAGATCGGTATTGCCCATCCGCCGCACCAGGATTTCCGACAGCACCTGGCGATGGTCGGTGGTCACCGGCACGTCGCCGAAATGCGGCGACAGGATTTCCGGGTCGAGCCCGGACCAGGTGCCGTAGAAACGCCGGCCGTTGACCGGGCCGCCGAGCACCAGCACCGGGTTGCCGTAGCCGTGGTCGGTGCCGCCGTTGGCGTTGGCGCGCACGCGGCGGCCGAATTCGGACTGCACCACCACCGTCACGCGCGAGGCGTGTCCGCTCGCATCCAGCGCGGCATAGAACGCCGACAAGGCCTGCGAGAGTTCGGCGATCTTGTTCTGGTAGTAGTGATAGCCGCTGCCGGCCGTGCCCTGGCCGTCGTGGGTGTCCCAGCCGCCGAGGTCGAGGGTGGCGTAATGCAGGCCCAGGTCGAACTGGATCGACTGGGCGATGGTCCACAGTTGTTGCGCGAAGCTATTACTCGGCCAGCCCGCCGGCGGCGCGCTGTAGGACTGACGCGCTATCACCTGCAAGGCGCGATCGGCGCGTTGGCCGCCGAGTTCGAGCGCGGTCGTTCCGGCCCACAGGCTGGCCAGGGTTTCGTTGACGCCGCGGAAACCCACCGGCGAATCGGGCCGCGCCGTCTGCCACGACCATGCGCCGGCGTTGAGGGCGAAATCGCCGGGGCTGGCCATGGTCAGCGCCTGCACCGAGGCGAGCAATCCGGCCGGTTGCCGCGAAGCGACGCCGAGCGCCGGCAGTTTTTCCGCGCCGCTCAGGTTCGGCTGGGTGTTCATCGCGCGGGTCAGCCAGCCGCTGCCGATGCCTTGTTGCCCGGGCGTGCCCAGGTCGATGTAGAGCTGCGCGTCGAAATGGCTGCGGGTCACGCTGGTGGCGAGTCCGCAGCCATGCACGATGGCCAGATGCCCGGCGTTCCACAGATCGCGCAGGCCGCTTGCCGAGGGGTGCAGGCCGAAGCCGGTGGCGGCGCCGGTGCCGAGCGTCAACGGCAAGGCGCCGTAAGTGCCGGTCGCGGCGATCGACAGATTCGGTCGCGCCTGCTCGTAGAAACTGCGGTCGTTGCCGCTGATCGGCACGACCAGGTTGAGGCCGTCCAGGCCGCCGCGCAGGAACAGGTGCACGACGGTGTCGTGGCCATTGGCGGCGGCGAAAGCGGGGTTGGCGAACAGCAGGGCGGGGCTGCCCACCGCACCGGCGGTGACGGCGGCAGTGCCTTTGAGAAACTCGCGTCGGGTCAGCGTCATGTCGGCGGCCTGCTAGCGGCTGAGGAATTCGGGCGACATCAGGATCAGCGACACCATGCTGCGCAATCGGTCCTGGTTGTAGTGGCGCTTGAGGTCGCTCGCGGCCCAGGTGTTGGTGTCGGTGACCACGTAGTTCAGCGGGTCGCCGTTCTGGGCCATGAAGGCGATCAAGGTCTGGCGCCGCGCCGCGGTCGGCAGATAGCCGAGGATGCGCTTGCACCAGAAATCGACCAGCTTGGTCGGCGTCCACGACGGCACCTTGCTGCGCGTGGTGGCGAGGATCGGCGCCATCGGTACGCCGCCGTCCTGGGTCTCGGTGATCCAGTTGAGGATCTTCCAGGTCATCGCATAACTGCCCGAACCCGACCACGCGGCCTGGGTGTCGGGATAGCCGTTCGGCGCCGGCCATTCGTAGGGCGCGTGGCCGGTGAAGCCCATGCGCCAGGCGAACTCGTCGCTTTTCGGCGTGCCGACCGCAATCGTCCAGTCGCTGCCGAGCGTGCGCATCGCCGCGGCCACCGCTTCGAACGGGCGCCGCGACTTCATGCCCCAGGCTTGCGCGAACGCGCTCGACAAGACGATGTGGCGCACCGTCAGCGCGATCTGGTCGGGGCTGCGCCAGTTCTGGCGGAAGATCGCCGCGGCGCTGGTCACCAGGGTGGGGCTGGGCGTGTCGCTGACGAAACGGCGGATGAGTTTCTTGCAGATGAAGCGGGCCACGCCGGGGTGGCTGGCGAGGCGGTCGAGCACGTCGCGCCCGTCCTTCAGCGCCGGCTGCTCGGGATAGAGCATGCGGCCGAGCAGGAACTTCGGGCCGGCGTCGTGCCAGGCCTGGCGATAGACGAAGCTGCCGTCGTTCTCGGTCGGGTACTGCCAATGGCCGTTCTTGATCGACCAGCCGGTGAAGGCGGACGCGGTTTCGTAGACGTCGATGTCGGTGTAGCCGGCCGGGTAGGTCGGGTCTTCGGCATCGGGCGGAACCTGGAACGGGTCCATGAAACCCAGGTAATGCTCGGCGCCCAGCGTATGCAGTTCCAGCAATTCGCGGGCGAAGTTTTCGTTCGGGCCGGCGCGGGTGTTGGAGGCGTTGTCGAGGTAATAAAGCATCGAGGTGCTCTTGGCGACTTCCTCGAGCATCGCGCGGAAATTGCCGAACGCATGCGGGCGCAGCACGTCGCGCTGGTAGTGCACGTAGACCGGGCCGGCGTCGTAGTCGCTGGCGGTGACGTTGAAATGGTCGTGCCAGAAATTGACCATGACCTCGCGCAACTGGCGCTTGGAATGCACCGCGCGCACGAGAGCGGCGCGCTGTGCTTCCCAGGCCGGGCGCATGCGCACTTCGTAGGCCGGGTTCGGCTTGACGTGGTCGGCCCACAACTGGGTCAGCGATTTGCCCAGGGTGGTGTAGCCGGCGTTGAGCAAGCGGGTCTCGACCGCGCTGTCGTCGATGTTGGCCCAGTCCAGTTGCCAGTCGACGTAGTTCGCCAGCCGCTGCGTGTCGGTAGTGCCGAGCGCATTGAACTCGCTGATCGATTGCGCGGTGGCGCCGTAGCTGAGGCTGGCGAGCGCGCGCACCACGAACGGCGGACGCGGCAGGTCGAGCGGCGAGACCAGCATCGGCGCGGCCTGCACGTCGGGCGCGGCGCTCCGCGTGGCGTCGAGTTTGGCGCGCGCGGCTTTCGACGGCGTGCTGCGTCCGAGCGTGCCGTACCGATCCTGCAGTCGAGTGCGGATCGCGGCCTGTTCGGAGGCGGATATCGAGCGGGTCATCGGCGCGCTCCTGTCATCGGTCGTTGCGGGGAGCGCGAGCTTATGCCGGCGGGCAAGCCGCAAAGTCCCGGTTGCGTCACAGATCATTCCGCCGTGGGATGCGCTGCGTCACTGTTCGAATGCGCACCGGTGAAGGCGAATTCACCCCGATGGCGCAGTTATCGCCACGAACGTGCGCGAGGTCACTCAGATAACGAGTACGAGTCGCATCGCGTTGCGTGCGGATTTGCCGATTCTGTCGATTTGCCGACGCCACGTTCACGAGCGGCTCGCATCGGCTTCGTGCGCGGGCGCACATCGCCGTTTCGACGCGCTCGGCAGGCTGTGCGGCGCAAAGCAAATTCCCGGTCGCCATATGCAGATGCAGCGCCTTCATTTCTGTGTGTGCTGCATAGCAACAAAGATGAATCGAACGCCAGTCGCCAGTGTCCGGGGATCGCAACACCCGGCGGCCTGGCCCACCCCTCTGCCAAGGATTCCCCATGCACGCTGTCCTGCGGCTGCAACGCCGTCCGCTTTCCGTCGTTCTCGCCCTGGCGTTGCCGATGATGGCCGCCTCCGCCGCCCAAGCCGCGGAGGCACCGCCCGCCGACCAGGCCGCGACCAACCTCGAACAGGTCGTGGTGACCGGTTCGCGTATTCCGCGTGCGACCCTGGAAGGGCCGTCGCCGGTGACGATCATCAGCAAGGAGGAAATCGACGCGCAGGGTTATCGCAGCGCCTTCGATGCGATCAGCGCGCTGACCCAGAACACCGGCTCGGTGCAAGGCGAGGATTTCGGCAATACCTTCACGCCGGCGGCCAACACCATCAACCTGCGCGGCTTCGGCCCCAACCACACCCTGGTGCTGGTCAACGGCCGGCGCCTGGTCGACTACCCGTTGGCCTATGAGGGCTCGGTCAACGTCGTCAACCTCGCCAACATCCCGACCGCGCTGATCAAGCGCATCGAAGTGCTGGCCGGCGGCGCCTCGGCGATCTACGGCTCGGACGCGGTCGCCGGCGTGGTCAACATCATCCTCAAGGACAAATTCGAAGGCACCGAAGTCAACGTGCGCGTCGGCGGCACCGAGCAGGGCGGCGGCCAGAACCAGCGCCTGCAGGTGGTCAGCGGCTGGTCGGGCGACAAGTTCGACGCGGTGTTCGGCATCGAACTGCTGCATCGCCAGGCGATCTGGGGCGACCAGCGCGACTTCATGGACTCTTTGCTCGACCAACCCTCGGGCACGGCCTTGTTGCCGACCCAGGTGGCCTACCGGCGCAACGCCCAAAGCAACGGCTTCATCGACCCCGGTGCGGCCTGCGATGCGGTGTCGGGGCTGTATCACGACTCGGTGCAGCGCACGCGCAATCCGCGCCAAGGCTGGTACTGCGGCAGCAACGAGGCCTCGCCGGCGTTCTGGACCGTGCAGACCCAGAAGAAGAACGCCGATGCCTACGGCTCGCTGAAGTGGCGCTTGAGCGATCGCACCGAGGTGTTCGCCGACCTGCAGCTGGGCATCTCCAGCATCGAGAACAACACCCGCGCGCCGAGCTGGACCTCGGACAACAACTATTTCTACAACCAGGCCAGCGGCCTCAACGAAATCTGGTACCGCCGCATCGCCCCGGAAGAAATCGGTTCGGCGCACGCCAACAATAATCGCTTCCTCGAACGCTCCTGGGCGTTCACCACCGGCCTGCGCGGCAGCTTCGGCGAATCGGGCTGGGACTATGAAGTCGCCTACAATCGCGGCCGCTACGAGAACCGCACCAAGCGCCGCCAGTTCCTCAGCGGCATCAACGAGTTCTACCTCGGCCCGCGCCTGGGCACGCGCAACGGCATCGGCGTGTACAACCCCGATCCCTCGCGTCTGTACCAACCGCTGACGCCGGCCGATTACCAACGCCTGACCGGCTTCTACGAGAGCGAGAACGCGGCCTGGATCCAGAACCTCAGCTTCACCGTCAACGGCGACCTGTTCGAGCTGCCGGCCGGCACGGTCGGTTTCGCCGGCGTGCTCGAAGCCGGCAACCAGGGCTACAGCAACCGTCCCGATGCGCGCCTGGGCAACGGCACGTTCTGGAACACCAGCTCGGGCACGCGCGCCGAAGGCGAGCGCGACCGCTACGCGATCGGCGCCGAGATCAACGTGCCGATCTTCAGCAGCCTGACCGCCTCGGCGGCGGCGCGCTACGACGAGTTCCGCTTCGCCGGGCGCAAATCCGGCAAGGGCACCTGGAACGTTGGCCTGGAGTACCGCCCCTTCGACAGCCTGCTGTTGCGCGGTAGCGCTTCGACCAGTTTCCGCGCGCCGGACATGAACTACATCTTCGCCGCGGAAACGCGCGGCTATAACCCGGGCATGACCGACTACTGGCGCTGCCGCACCGCCGGCCAGCCTTACGACGATTGCGATTACTCGGGGCTGGCGATCGATTACACCAGCGCCGGCAACCGCGACCTGAAGCCGGAAAGCGGCAAATCCTACGGTTTCGGCCTGGTCTGGTCGCCGTCGGAACGCTTCGACGTGTCGCTGGACTACTACAGCATCCGCCTCGAAGACGAAGTTACCAACCTCAGCAGCAGCCGCATCCTGCGCGAGGAGGCCGACTGCCGCCTCGGCGCGACCGTCGGCGGCGAGAGCCGCGACATCAACTCGCCGCTGTGCCAGAACGCGCTGAGCCGTGTGCTGCGCAACCCGGCCGATGCCGCGGTGCAGCCGAACCAGGTCCGCCGCGTGCTGATCAATGCGATCAACGCCGCGTCGGAACGCACCGACGGCATCGACCTGAAGAGCAACTTCCGTTGGAGCGCCGGCCGCTACGGCGACTTCAGCAGCCGCCTGGGCTACACCCTGGTGCTCAAGCACGACTACCAGCAGTTCTCCGACGACGAGAAGACCGACCGCCGCGACTCGCTCGAGGCGACCGACTGGCGCAGCAAGGTCAATGCCGGCGTGACCTGGAACATCGGCCCCTGGACCTCGAACCTGGTCGCCCTGCGTTACGGCAGCCTGCCCAACAGCGACGGCAGCGGCCGCATCGCGCCGTACACGCGCTACAACGGCAGCGTTTCGTATCGCTTCAACGAGCGCGGTTCGGTCGCCTTCATCGTCAACAACCTGCGCGACTCCAAGCCGCCGGCGGATCGCAGCGGCGGCGGCTGGCCGTTCTATCCGGTCGGCAACTACGACCCCTACGGCCGTCAGTTCTGGCTGGAGCTCGATTACCGCTTCCGCTGAGGATGCGGCGCAGGCGCGAGTCCTGTATCGACAAAGAGAAAGCGGGCCTCGGCCCGCTTTCTTTTATCTGACGGACGTGGCCGAGCCTGCGCTCAGAACGGCCCGTTGATCGCCAGCGAGCGGCTCAGCGTCTTGGCTTCGCCGGTGGCCAGGTTGGTGTAGGTCACGTTGATGATGTCGGAGATGGCCATGCCGCCGCGGTATTGCTGGCTGCAGCTCGAAGTGGTGCAGGGCAGCACCAGGCCCAGCTCGGTGGTCCAGACATAGCTGTAGCTGCCGGCCGGCAGATTGCGGATCTCGAACGCGGCGGTGTAGCTGCTGGCCGGATAGAACGAGGTGCAGCGGCCGAAGTTGCCCACCGGCGGCTGGTCGTTGGGGCTGACGAAGCAATACAACACCGGCCCGGTGATGGCTTGGGGTGCGGTCTGCTGCGCGGCCGCCGGCGCGAATGCGGAGGCGGCGACCGCGGCGGCGATGAGAGCGCTGCCGAACAGGGTGTTCATGAGAGCCAATCCCTTTGATTTCATGAGGTCCGTTCCTGAGGTGGCCAGACGATTCTGGCCAGGCCGAGAATAACGTGCGGATTTCGGCTGGAGCTGCGGGCTGTCGGAACTGACAGGGCCGTCACGAGTCCCCGCCGCGGCTGCGACCAGATGACGCAGGCCGGGTCGGCCCGCGGGCGCATTCGCGCCGATGCGATAATCCTGGCTCCCGCCCCGTGGACACCGCCTTTGCTGCACCTGCTGATCTACCTGCGATACATGGCGGTGGCCGGGCAGATGCTCACGGTCGCCTATGTCGTCGAGCGTCTGAATCTGCCGATTCCGGCCCGGCCCCTGTTGGCGATTTCGGCCGGGCTGCTGGCCTTCAACGTGATCAGTCATGTCTGGTGGCTGCGCCATCGCAACGCCGGCGCGCGCGCCTTGATCCTGCAGTTGCTGGTCGATCTGCTGACCTTGACCGCCTTGCTGTATTTCTCCGGCGGCCCGGCCAACCCCTTCGTGTCGCTGTACCTGGTGCCGGTGGCGGTGGCGGCGATCGGCCTGGAAATCGCGCCGATGCTCGGCCTGACCGTGTTGACCGCGGCGCTCTACACCTGGTTGCTGCAACACCACGTGCCGCTGCCGCACGTGCACGGCGGCGATTTCGAGCTGCACGTGACCGGCATGTGGGTTAATTTCCTGCTCTCGGCGGTGATCATGGGCGTGGTGCTGAGCCGCTTCATGGCCATCGTGCGCGACCAGCGCCGCCGATTGTCGGAAGCGCGCGAACGCGCGATCCGGGACGAATCCTTGTCGGCGCTCGGCTCGCTCGCCGCCGGCACCGCGCACGAACTCAATACGCCGCTGGCGACGATGAGCCTGTTGGTCGACGACTGGATCGCCAGCGACGCGCCGCCGGCGCGCGAGGACGTCGAGCTGCTGCGCGGCCAACTCGCGCATTGCCGCGATCATGTGCGCGCGCTGGCCGAGATGGCGCGTCGCGGTGCCGCCGGCGAGGCCACCGTCGAAGATGCCGACCGCTTCGTCCATGCCTGCGTCGACCGCTGGCGTTTGCTGCGCCCGAATGCGACCGCGGTGTTCCGCGGCGGCGCGGCCGATCGCGAGGTGCGCATCGACGCGGCCTTGCCGCAGGCGCTGATCAACCTGATCAACAACGCCGCCGACGCCAATGCCGCGCGCGGCCGCGACGAGCCGGTCGAGGTCGCCACGCAGGTGCGCGAGGGCTGGTTGGTGGTGACCATCCTCGACCGCGGCGCCGGCCCCGCCGGCATCGCCGCGCGTCCGCGCCACGACAGCGAGGGGCCTGGGCTCGGCATCGGCCTGATGATTTCCAAGGCCAGCATTGAACGCAGCCGCGGCCGCGTGCGCCAGTTCGAACGCGAGGGCGGCGGCTGCGTCACCGAAGTCGATCTGCCGCTGACCGGGGCGCCGGCATGAGTCTGCCCGCACGCATGCTGTTGATCGACGACGACCTGACCTTCTGCCAGGTGCTGGCGCGCTTGCTGCAGCGCCGTGGCGTCGAAGTGCAGGCACGCCACGATGCGGCGAGCGCGCTGGCGGCCCTGGACGAGTTCGCGCCCGAAGGCATCCTGCTCGACCTCAAGCTGGGTGCGGACAACGGCCTGCTGCTGATTCGCGACTTGCGCGAACGCTGTCCGCAGGCGCGCATCGTGCTCGCGACCGGCTATGCCAGCATCGCCACCGCGGTCGACGCGATGCGGCGCGGCGCCTGGAACTACCTGCCCAAGCCGTTCGATATCGAGGCATTGGCGCAGTCGTTCGAGTCGCCCGCGGCGGAAGCGCCGCCGCCGGATCCGCCGCTCGACCCGCCATCGCTGAGGCGCCAGGGCTGGGAGCACGTGCAACGCGTATTGGCAGAGTGCGGGGGCAATGTCTCCGCCGCCGCGCGCGTGCTCGGCGTCGACCGGCGGACCCTGCAGCGGCGCCTGGCCAAGCGGCCGGTGCGCGAGCGATAACCCCGCGGCTCTTGCTCCAAGGGTAGGAGCGGCGCGAGCCGCGACCGCCTATCCCGGGCGGCTGCGCCAGCCTGGTTTTGTCGAGAACGCTTCAGCCACGACCTCTTTCATCGCGTTGCGCCGGCTCTGCGGCGGCGCGGTCGCGGCTTGTGACCGCAGGAAATCCCCGTGGGACGCCGCTCCTTCCCTTGGAGCGGCGCTATTGGGCGGCGGCGGGCTTATAGCGCTGCAGCCAATGCGCGGTGCGTTCGAGGTAGTAGTCCGGCGCCCGCGGTGCGTATTCCAGATACTCGAACGCTTCGTGCTTGAACGTCACCGCCGGTTCGATCTGGGTGCCTTCGTGCCATTCGTTGAACGAGGTGATGCCGATGAAGGGCGCGCCGCTGTCGATCGCCGCCTCGAACATCGCGTCGTAATAGCGGCCGCCGTCGCGGTCCTTGGTGTTCTTGGCATTCCAGGGGCGCACGCGGGTGTCGATGTAACCCGGGCCGACCGAGGGGATGAAGATCTTGCCGTGCGCTTTGGCCCAGCGTTGCAGCTCGGGCCAATGTTCGGGCGTGGCGCCGTAGCTGAAGCCGCGGCTGGCGAAGTAGGTGTAGAAGCCGTCGAAGCCGGAGTGCTCGAAGAAGGCGTGCTCGTCGGCGCCGACCCACAGCCCGAGCACGTCGGCGTCGAAGGCGGTGCCGCGGATGCTGTCGGCGCCATCGCGGCCCAGCACCTGCGCCCAGTCCTTGGCGTCGATGACATAGGAGTCGTAGACGAAGAACAGCGGACGTTTACTGACCGGGTCGCGATAGAAAGCCGGATGCGCGCCGAAGGTTTCGACCAGATAGCGGATCGAGGCGCGCGCGTCGGCAGCGGTCTTGCGCGCAACCGGCTCGATCTGGAAGCAGATGCGCACGCCATGGCGTTGGGCCGCCTCGAACAATGGGCGCAGGCTCTTGAAACTCGGGTCGTCGACGCCGAGCCAGGTCACCGCGATTACGCCGATCCGCGCCGAGGCGATCATCGCCATGTGGCGCTCGATCACCGCCGGGTCGGCGCTGCTGTATTCGCCGAGCTGCGGATAGAAATTGGCCGAGATGTCGCCGTTGCCGGGCAGACGCTTGGTCGTCCGGTCGCGGTCGTTCTCGCGCAGCACGTCGTGCGCCCAATGCAGCGGCGCGCCGTCGAGCTTCGGGCTGCCGTACCAGTTGTAGTAGAAGGCGATCGCGCGCGGATTCAAGGCTTGTCGCGCATCGGCCGCCGAGGCGAGCAAGGGCGACAGCAGCGAGACGATCGACAACAGGCAACGCAGTAAGAACAGGCGCATGGACGAGTAGGGCAGCGACGACCGCCCGACTATAGGGCGCCGCGAGCGTCGCGCACAGCGCCCGCGCAGCGGCAGCGAGCGGTTTTGGCAATG
Organism: Lysobacter antibioticus; assembly: GCF_001442535.1. Lineage (NCBI taxonomy): Bacteria > Pseudomonadati > Pseudomonadota > Gammaproteobacteria > Lysobacterales > Lysobacteraceae > Lysobacter > Lysobacter antibioticus. Next base: position 258,362 of record NZ_CP013141.1, read on the forward strand.
TCGAAATCGTCGAAACGCATCGGGTTGCCGGTGATTTCGCCGCTGCGCTCGCCGACACCTCGTGGCAGGCGAATATTTTTTGATCCGTTTGGATTTTTTTGGCCTTCCAGACAGTCGCGCCGCGAGCCCGAGCGCCGGCCTGGCGCGCAACCCCGCCACCGCGCAAGCCGCGACCGCCGTCTCAGGCTGCGGCGGGGCGTTGCCTGCGCCTGCCGGCGCGCATCGCTTTCTGTGATGCCACTCAACGTCGCTGCCGGAACGCCGTTCGTATTCACGTGGACGCCGCCCCGGCCCGGGCGCAGTGTCGGTAGCCGTCCCACGACGCCAGCAGCAGGGACGCCCGCAGTCGCGCTTCAGCACTCTCTAACCCGAGCCGCCGTCGGCAACGACGGCGTTCCATCGATCCATCGGAGAATTCGCATGACCGACCGTCGTCTGTTGCATCTCGCCATCGCCGTAGCGATCGGCTTCGCCGCCACCGCCTCCTCGGCACCGGCCGCTACGTCCGCCGCCGATCCGCGTTTCGAACTCGACCTCGGCGGGTTGCGCTTCGATCCGCTCGCCTCGACGCCTGTGCAACCCGGCAGTGCCTGGGGCCGCACCCGCGCCGATGGCGAGGATTGGCGCCTGATTCAGTTCAGCGGCCCGGTGCGCCAGGCCTGGCTCGACGAACTGCGCCGTGCCGGCCTGGAGCCGGTGCAATACGTCCATCCCTACACCTACGTCGCCTGGGGCCGTCGCGATGCTTTGGCGCGGCTCTCCGGTCGTCCTGAAGTGCGCTGGAGCGGCGATTTCCTGCCTGCGTATCGGGTGCAGCCCGAACTGCGCAAGGCCGCACTGCGCAAGGCCGCGGCCGGGCCGGTCGAGGTCGACGTGATCAGCCGTCGCGGCAACTCCGGCTTCGTCACCGCCTTGAACGTGCTCGGTGCGAGCAAGGTCGGCGCCGACGCGCGCGCGATCGACCGCCATCTGCAGGCGCAGACCTTGCGTCTGTCCGCCGACCGCCTCTCGGCGCTGGCGCAGACGCCGGGCGTGTACAGCGTGCAGAGCGTGCCGACCGACGGCGGCCTGCGCGGCGAGATCAGCAGCCAGATCAACGCCGGCAACGTCAACGCGGGCAATCTCGCCTTGCCCGGCTATCGCGCCTATCTGACCTCGATCGGCGTCGACGGCACCGGCGTGACCATGGCCAACGTCGACAGCGGCATCTACCACACCCATCCCGATCTGGCTGCGCGCATGACCACCTGCGTGGGCAGCACCTGCGGCGCGGCGGCGAGCAGCGCGCACGGCACCCACACCGCGGCGATCATGGCCGGCGACGGCGCCTCCAACGTCAACGTCAGCACCGCGAACGGCAGCTTCCGCCGCGGCCTGGGCGTGGCGCCGGGCGCCAAGCTGGTCGAGCAGCGTTATTCGCCGACCTACAGCCAGGCCGGCGGCATGTTGTTGTTGATGACCCAGTCGGTGCGCAACCGCGCGGTGATCTCCGGCAACAGCTGGGGCCCGGCCGGCACGCCGCGCGGTTACGACAACGCTACCCGCCAAGTCGATGTCGGCGTGCGCGATGCCGACCCCGATGCGCCCGGCGATCAGCCGTTGAACTACGTGCTGTCGTTCATGAACGGCAATGGCGGCACCCAGAGCCAGGGCACCCCGGACGAAGCCAAGAACACCTTCACCATCGGCTCGACCAAGGGCCAGACCTCGGCCACGGTGCAACTGACCGCGATTAACGACTTGTCCAGCAACACCGCGCACGGCCCGGCCCTCGACGGTCGCCGCATTCCGAGCATGGTCGCGCCGGGGTGTTCGATCGATTCGGCCAACAGCGCGACCGGCCACGGCCTGATGTGCGGCACCAGCATGGCCTCGCCGCAGGTCGCCGGCGCCAGCGCCTTGTTCGTGCAGTACTACCGCACGCGCTTCGGCGTCGACCCGAGCCCGGCGCTGACCAAGGCCGCCTACACCGCGGTCGCGCAGAACCTGATCGGCCGTCTCGATGCAGACGGCGGCACCCTGGGTACCGCGCCGGACAGCAAGCAGGGCTGGGGACGCATGCTGATCAAGCCGGTGCTGCAGCCGGCGCAGAGCGTGCAGTACCTCGACCAGAGCCGCGTGTTCAATGCCAGCGGCGAGAACTGGACGCGCAGCTTCACCGCGGCCGACCCGAGCCAGCCGATCCGGATCATGCTGGTCTGGACCGATGCGCCCGGCCACGGCCTCGGCGGCACCACGCCGGCCTGGAACAACAACCTCGACCTGCGCGTCACCGCCGGCGCGAGCACCTATCTGGGCAATGTTTTCTCCAGCAGCGGTTGGTCGGTCACCGGCGGCAGCGCCGATGCCAGGAACAACGGCGAAGGCGTGTTCCTGCAGCCCGTGCAGCACGGCGGCAGCGTCAACGTCGAAGTGCGCGCGACCGACATCAACTCCAACGCACTGCCGAACTCCGGCGACGACACCGACCAGGACTTCGCCCTGGTCTGCTACAACTGCGCCGGCAGCTGATTCGCTTCATCCGGCTATGCAGAACCCCTCTCCCGCCAGCGGGAGAGGGGCAGGGGTGAGGGCAGCGGTGCGTAGCGAAGCCTCGATGCAGGCGAACGCGCCGCCTCACACCACCCCGGTCGCATAGAACACCCCGATCACCACGAACACCGCCATGGTCTTGATCAGGGTGATCGCGAACACGTCCTTGTAGGCTTGGCGATGGGTCAGGCCGGTCACCGCCAGCAGGGTGATCACCGCGCCGTTGTGCGGCAGCGTGTCCATGCCGCCGGAGGCCATCGCGGCGACGCGATGCAGCACTTCCATCGGGATGCCGGCGGCGTTGGCGTTGGCGATGAAGCTGTCGGCCATGGCCGCGAGCGCGATGCTCATGCCGCCGGAGGCCGAGCCGGTGATGCCGGCCAGGGCCGTCACCGTGACCGCTTCGTTGACCAGCGGGTTCGGGATCGCGGCCAGGGCATTGGCGACTACCAGGAAGCCCGGCAGCGCCGCGATCACCGCGCCGAAACCGTATTCGCTGGCGGTGTTCATCGCCGCGAGCAGGGCGCCGCCGATCGCCGCTTTGCTGCCTTCGGCGAAGCTCGCCGTCACCGGTTTCCAGGCGCAGACGACCACCGCGGCGATGCCGATCAACAGCGCGCCTTCGACCGCCCAGATCGCGGCGATCTTCGACACCTCCTGGACCACCGGCGCGGCATCGCCGATCACCGCCGGGTCGAAACGATGCTGCGCGCCGTAGACCTGCGGCAACCACACGCTGAAAGCTTTGTTGGCGATGCCGACCAGCAGCAGCGGCAGGATCGCGACCGCCGGATGGGCGAGGCGGCCGCCGGCGAACGGCGCCGGTTCGTTGATCAGATTCTCGCCGTAGCCTTCGCCGGTGCGCAGCGCGACCCGGCGGCGCCAGTTCAGATAGAGCAGGCCGACGATCAGGATGAACACGCCGCCGATCAGGCCGAGCCAGGGCGCGGCCCAGGTGTCGGTGCCGAAGAACGCGGTCGGGATGATGTTCTGGATCTGCGGCGTGCCCGGCAGCGCGTCCATGGTGAAGGTGAACGCGCCGAGCGCGATGGTGCCGGGGATCAGTCGCTTGGGAATGTCGCTCTGGCGGAACAGCTCGGCGGCGAAGGGATACACCGCGAACACCACCACGAACAGCGACACGCCGCCGTAGGTGAGCAGGGCGCAGACCGCGACGATCGACAGCATGGCGCGCTCGCGCCCGAGCAGGCGGATGGTCGCGGCGACGATCGACTTGGAGAAGCCCGAGACCTCGATCAGCTTGCCGAACACCGCGCCGAGCAGGAACACCGGGAAATACAGCTTGAGGAAGCCGACCATCTTGTCCATGAACAGGCCGGTGAACATCGGCGCGACCAGGCTCGGGTCGGTCAGCAGCACCGCGCCGAGCGCCGCCACCGGCGCGAACAGGATCACGCTGTGGCCGCGGTAGGCGACATACATCAGGAAGCACAGCGCGGCCAGCACGATCACGAACGCCATCGGTTTCTTTCCCCGTGACGAACGTCCAGGCCCGTCGGTGCGCGCAGTGTCGGCAAGCGCGGGCGGGCGGGGCATTGTCCGAAGGTACAGCTGCCGGACGCGACCGCGTCCTCATAGTCTGCGCGGCATGACGGGGGCCTTCGTCCAGCTGCCGCCGCCATTCTCGCGTGGGGGCGGAATGGCGGCGGTGCGGACACCGGCCCACCGCGATCGCTACGAACGGCCGCTACAAGGGGAGAGACACACGTGAAGCAAGGCAAGCAGACACGCAGCAAGATCGGTCACAGCACGTTGAGCCTGGCGATCGCCGGCGCGTTGCTGGCGCCGGCCGCCTGGGCGCAGGAAGCCGCGCCGGCCGCCGAAGCGCAGGCCAAGACGCTGGGTTCGATCACCGTGACCGCGCGCAAGCGCGAGGAGACCTTGCAGGAGGTGCCGGTCGCGATCACCGCCTTCACGCCCGAGGCGCTGGACCGGCTCAATGTCGAGGACCTCAGCGATCTCGACGCGCAGGTGCCCAACCTGACCATCTACGCCGCGCGCGGTTCCAGCAGCACCATCACCGCCTACATCCGCGGCGTCGGCCAGTCCGATCCGCTGTGGGGCGTCGACCCCGGCGTCGGCATCTACATGGACGATGTCTACATCGCCCGTCCGCAGGGCGCCTTGCTCGACGTGTTCGACGTTGAGCGCATCGAAGTGCTGCGCGGCCCGCAGGGCACGCTGTACGGCAAGAACACCATCGGCGGCGCGATCAAGTACATCTCGCGCGGCCTGCCGACCTCGCTCGACGGCTTCGCCTCGGTCACCGTCGGCAACTACGGCCAGCTCGACGTCAAGGCGGCGATCGCCGGCCCGATCGGCGGCAGCACCCAGGGCGGCGATGCGACCCTGCGCGGCCGCCTGTCGGTGGCCAGCCTCAACCGCGACGGTTTCGGCGAGAACGTCGTCACCGGCCAGGACGTCAGCGACAAAGAGATTCTGGCCCTGCGCGGCAGCCTCGGCGCCTACGTCAGCGACGAGCTCGACATCCAGTTCGCCTTCGACTGGATGGACGACCAGTCCGGCGTGCGCGGCGCCAAGATGCTCGCCGCCAACCGCTTCGCCCCGGGCCAGGCGCCGTTGAATTCGCGCTATGACATCCGCAGCGGCATGCCGAACATCAACGACACCACCATCAAGGGCGCGTCGGCGACGGTCAACTGGCGCGCCAGCGAGGACTGGAGCTTCAAGTACGTGCTGGCCAAGCGCGAGTCGGACACCGAAACCAACATCGACTTCGACACCCTGCAGAACAAGATCGCCGACGTGAAGGCGTTCTACAGCGACCAGCAGATCACCCACGAGCTGCAGGCCAATTACGACGGCGGCGGCCGCGCCCGCGGCGTCATGGGCGTGTACGCCTTCGACGGCGAAGCCGGCGGTCAGGTGCTCAACAACTTCTTCAACCTCAGCTTCGGCGACACCCAGGGCACGGTCTTCACCGAGAGCATCGCCGCCTATGCCGACTGGACTTTCGATCTGACCGACAAGCTCAAGCTCGACGTCGGCGTGCGCTACACCGACGAGGACAAGCGCGCCAAGGTGCTCAACCGCGGCTACCGCGACGCCAGTTTCAGCGTGCCCAACGGCCTGGTCGCGGCGAATTTCGACCGCAAGATCAACTTCAAGAACACCTCGCCGAAGATCTCGCTCGACTACCAGATCGCGCCCGACATCCTGCTGTACGGCCTGGCCACGCGCGGCTTCAAGTCCGGCGGCTACAACATCCGCGCCCAGGCCGCGGCGGTGCCGCGTTCGGCCGAGCCCTTCGACGACGAGGTCGTCGACAGCTTCGAGGTCGGAAGCAAGATGGCCTTCTTCGATCAGCGCCTGTTCTTGAACCTGGCTTACTTCCACAACGATTACAAAGACATCCAGCTGTCGGTGTTCACCGCCTACGACAGCAACGGCGACGGCACGAACGACGCCTTCTTCGGCGATTTCACCAACGCCGGCTCCGGCACCGTGCAGGGCCTGGAAGTCGAGTACCAGTGGCTGCCGAACGAGCATTGGCTGATTTCGGGCAACCTGGCCTGGCTCGACGCCAAGTACGACGACTTCATCTACGCCGGCGTCAACATCGCCGACGAGCAGGAGTTCACCAATGCCCCGGATTTCTCCGGCGCGCTCAACGTCGAGTACCGCACCGACCTGAGCAACGGCAGCAATCTGTCGGCGCGCGTGGGCTACAGCTACCAGAGCGACGTGGTGGCGACCACCGAGATCATCCGCACCGGCGCGGTGCCGATCACCCAGGACGGTTACGGCCTGGTCAATGCCGGCGTGACCTGGAAGAGCCCGGGCCCGTGGACGGTGTCGCTGCAGGGCACCAACCTGGCCGATAAGGAGTACCGCACCACCGGTTACAGCCTCAATTCGGCCTTGGGCGTCTACACCGGCTTCTACGGCCCGCCGCGCCAGTACACCCTGTCGGTGAAGTACGCGTTCTGATCGTTGCCGCGGCGACCGACGACGTCGCCGTGACGGCGTGAATCCTCTGCCACGGATGGCGGGGATTCGTTTTGGCTGGCTTGAGCTTGAATGGAGAAGCCAAAGCCAAAGCCAAAAGCAAATCCCCCTCGGCCCCCTTTTCCAAAGGGGGAAGTACTTCGGGGCGGTGCGATTGATCGCGAAACTCCAGCCGTTCCCTCGTGCAAACGGGGAAGTGCTTCGGGGAGATTCGTACCCACCCAAAGCCCCTGCTGTTCCCCCCTTTGTTGAGGGAGCAGGGGGGCTTTAGCTTTTAGCCTGTGCCTGTGCCTGTGCCTGTGCCTGTGCCTGTGCCTGTGCTCCTGCTTTTGTCTTCGCCCAGCCGAAGCCAGCGCACACCCACGCCAATCCCCATCCGCCGCAGCGAACCGCTGCGCTATCCTGCGCCGATGCGTCCACTCGCCGCCTCATGCTGAGCCTTACCGTCGTCGCGCTGGCCAGCCTGGCTTGGCTGGCGCTGATGTTCGGCACCGCGCTGTTCGCCGAGCGGCGGCCGAACGTGCTGGCGCGGCATTGGCGCCATATCTATGCGCTGTCGCTCGCGGTGCACTGCACCTCGTGGACCTTCTACGGCACGGTCACCCAGGCGGCGCGCTACGGCTGGCCGTTGCCGCCGACCTTTCTCGGCTCGATCCTGTTCTACGCGCTCGCGCTCGGCTTCATGGTCAAGCTGGTCAAGCTGGCGCGCGAAACCAACGCGACCTCGCTGGCCGACCTGATCGCCACGCGCCTGGGCAAGGACGCCTGGCTCGCGGCGCTGGTGACCTTGATCGCCGCGCTCGGCCTGATCCCCTACATCGCCTTGCAGCTCAAGGCCGTGGCGATGAGCTTCGCGATGCTGACCACGCGCGCGATCGACGGCGTGGCGCTGCCGGCGTGGCGCGACAGCGCGCTGTACGTGGCCTTGGCGATGGCCTTGTTCGCGATGCTGTTCGGCACCCGCCGCGCCAGCGCGGCCGAACACAACCGCGGCCTGGTCCTGGCGATGGCGTTCGAGTCGGTGTTCAAGCTCGCCGCGATGCTCGCGCTCGGCGCCTTCGTCTGGTTCGGGCTCGGCGATCTGCCGCAAGCCGCGGCGGTCGCCGTCGACGCACCGGCGCAGCCGGCCGGCGGTTTCGTGCCGCTGGTGCTGCTCGGCGGGCTGGCGATGTTCATCCTGCCGCACCAGTTCCACGTCGCCGTGGTCGAGTGCCGCGATGAAGCCGACGTGCGCACCGCGCGCTGGCAGTTCCCGTTGTATCTGCTGCTGATCGCGTTGCCGGTGCTGCCGCTGGCCAAGGTCGGGCAATCGCTGCTCGGCAGCCAGGTGCCCTCGGACCTGTACGTGCTGGCCTTGCCGCTGGCGCAAGGGCACGAGTCGCTGGCGCTGTTCGCCTTCCTCGGCGGGCTCAGCGCCGCCACCGGCATGGTCGTGGTCAGCACCCTGACCCTGAGCCTGATGATCGGCAACCACTGGTTCGCGCCGGGCCTGTTGCGCGGCGCCTGGGCGCGCAACGACGACTTGCGCGGGCGCGTGCTCGCGCTGCGCCGCGCCGGCATCGTCGCGATCATGCTGCTGGCCTGGGGCTATAGCCGCCTGATCGCCGGCAGCGAGGCCTTGGCCGACGTCGGCGCGGTGTCGTTCTCGGCGCTGGCGACCTTGGCGCCGGCGCTGGCGTTCGCGGTGTGGCGGCCGCAGACGCCGGCGCGCGCCGCCTTTGCCGGCATCGTCGCCGGCTTTCTCGCCTGGGCCTGGGTGTTGCTGTTGCCGCTGTTGTACGAGGCGCGCGGCATCGCGCCGTCGTGGTTGCACGAGGGGCCGCTCGGCTGGCATTGGCTGGCGCCGGAGCGTTTGTTCGGCCTGACCGGCTGGAGCCGGCTCGGTCGTGCGGTCGGCGTCAGTCTGTTCATCGGCACCTTGACCACCGTGCTGGCGGCGCTGTGGCGGCGCGAATCGCCGCGCCACGCCCGCCGCGGGCTCGATGCGCAGACCTTGCGCGACGCCGGCCTGCGTTTCCTGTCGCGCGAAAGAGTCGCGCAATTGCTCGACGGCGTGCCGGCCGGCGGCGCGGTCGACGCCACGGTCGAGGCCGGGGTCGAACGCGAACTCGCCGCGGTGCTCGGTTCGGCTTCGGCACGGGTGTTGCTGGATGCGGCGCGGCGCGAGGCCGGGCGTGATCTCGACACGGTCGCGGCGATCGTCGGCGAGGCCTCGGCCGACCTGCGTTTCAACCAGCGTCTGCTCGAAGCGGCGCTGCAGAACATGAGCCAGGGCATCAGCGTGGTCGATGCGCAACTGCGCCTGGTCGCCTGGAACCGCCGCTATGCCGAGCTGTTCGGCTATCCGGCCGAGTTGCTGCAGGTCGGCCGGCCGATCGCCGATCTCGCGCGCTGGGCGATGCAGCGCTTGCCGATGCAGGCCGAGATCGAATATTCGCTGGAGCGGCGCCTGGCCTTCATGCGCGCCGGCACCGCGCATCTGTCCGAACGCGTGCTCGCCGACGGCAGCATCATCGAGATCCGCGGCAACCCCATGCCCGGCGGCGGTTTCGTCGCCACCTTCACCGACGTCACCGCGTTCCGGCGCGCCGAAGCCGGTCTGATCCAGGCCAACGAAACCCTGGAGCAACGCGTCGCCGAGCGCACCGCCGACCTCGAAGTCGCGACCCGCGAGGCCGAGCGCGCCAACGAAGCCAAGAGCCGCTTCCTCGCCGCGGTCGGCCACGACCTCATGCAGCCCTTGCACGCCGCGCAGTTGTTCACCGATGCGCTGGCGCAGCAGGTCGCCGACCCGGCGCAACGCGAGACCGTGGCGCAGATCGGCGGCGCGCTCGATTCCACCGGCGATCTGTTGACCGGTTTGCTCGACATGTCGCGTTTGCAAGCCGGCGGCCTGGTGCCGCAGCCGCGTGAGTTTCCGCTCGCCGAAGTGTTGGAGCCGCTGGCTTCCGAATTCGGCGCGATTGCGGCCGCGCGCGGCCTGCGTTTCCGTTATGTCGCCTCGCGCGCATGGACGCGCAGCGACCCGCAGTTGTTGCGTCGGGTGTTGCAGAACTTCCTTGCCAATGCGGTGCGTTACACCGCGCAGGGGCGGGTGCTGATCGGCGTGCGCCGGCGCGGCGGCGGGCTGTCGATCGAAGTGCACGACAGCGGCCCGGGCATCGCCGCCGAACAGCGCACGATGATCTTCGAGGAATTCCGCCGAGGCGAGGATGCGCCGGGGCAGGGCCTCGGCCTGGGTCTGTCGATCGCCGACCGCATCGCGCAATTGCTCGACGCGCCACTGAGCCTGCACAGCCGAGTCGGCCACGGCACCGCCTTCGGCGTGCGTCTGCCGAGCCTGCCCGCACCGCAGCCGATCGCATCGCAGCCGGTCGCACCTGCCGGCGCAACGCGCGGTATCGCCGGGTTGCGCGTGCTCGCGGTGGACAACGATCCGCAGGCCTTGGGCGCATTGAGCGAGACGCTGCGGCGCTGGGGCTGCGCCGTGGTCACCGCCAGCGTCGGCGAGGACGCACGCCGGGCGATGCGCGAGCAGCCTGCAGCGCTGTGGCTGTTCGACTACCACCTCGACGACGACGACACCGGCGTGGCCCTGGCGCAGCGGCTCAGCGACGAGTTCGGCGCGCGGCCCTGCCTGCTGTTGAGCGCCGACACCGGTGCTGCGGTGCGGCAATCGGTGCATGCCGCCGGCTGGTCGCTGCTGGCCAAACCGGTCAAGCCGCTGGCCCTGAAATCGGTGCTCGACCGTTTGCTCGCCGCGGGCGGAATCGAGCGCTGAGCGGCATTGCCGCGCCCACCTTCGGGTGGTGACCAAGCGTGAGCAAAGTCAAGGAAATTTAGTGGTCATTTTCTAGCCAACCCTATTGCAATGCTTGTGTAGCAATGCGTTGCGAGTGGTTCGAAGAGAACTGTCCGCAGGCTTGTCCACAGGCTGTGTGGACAACACGGGGGGCGAAAACGATAAACAGCCTGAATGTGCCGACGTCTGTGTCACGTGCGTCGTCGCAGGCCTATCACGATCCGCGATGGCGTGCGCAGTCTTGACGGCGCGAGTGTCCGACGCTAGACGCCACCAAGGACTCCGGGGTCGAGCGGCGGACGCGGAACGTCCGAGCCGACGCTTGCGCTTAGTCTTCGATTCGCCGCGCCGGGTCGGACAATTCGAGTTCGCGCAAGACCACGCCGGCCTGGGTGCGGTTGCGCACGCCGAGGCGGTCGAAGATTGCCGACAGATGCGCCTTGACCGTGCGTTCCTGCACGTCGAGGCGATCGGCGATCTGTTTGTTGAGCAGGCCTTGCGCGACCAGGGTCAGCACCCGGAACTGCTGCGGCGATAGACTGGCCAAGCGCGAGGCGAGGTCGGCGTCGCCGCGCTCGCTGTGGGTGCGTGCGACCGCAGCGCGCAACGAGGCCGGCAGCCACTGCTCGCAAGCGAGCACCGCGCGGATCGCGTCGCGCAATTCGTCCAGGCCGGAACTCTTGGGCAGATAACCGGCGGCGCCGTGGTCGAGCGCACGCCGCACCACGCGCGGATCGTCGTTGGCCGACACCACCGCGACCGCGGTGCCCGGGTACTGCGCGCGGATCGCCGCGAGCCCGGCCAGACCGTGGTTGCCGGGCATGTGCAGATCGAGCAGGACCAGGTCGATGCCGGGCTCGGCTTCGAGCGCGGCGAGGGTGTCGTCGAGCGTGCCGGCCTCGCGAATCATGGTGTCGGGCACGGCGTCGGCGGCGGCCTGGCGTAGCGCGGCGCGGAACAGCGGGTGGTCGTCGGCGATCAGCAGGGTCGGCATCGCCCTAAGCCTAGCAGGCCGGGCGCATCGGCCGCGGCCGCCGCTGCGCGGGAACCACGGGCTGTACGAAAGTACGATGAGGCGGTGCGCGCGACTTGCTAGCCTGCGACGATGAGCGCCCAATCCCTTCGCACCGTCGCGGCCAGCGCCGCCCTCGTCCTGCTGGCTTGCGCAGCCTCGCCGCCGGCGGTTGCCGCCAAGCCGCGGGCCGCCGCCCCGAACGCCCGCCAGGAAGCCGCACCGATGTTCAGCGCCGAACGCCAGACCGAGCATCGTGGCGAACACGACGACCTGCTCAGCGCCGGCCTCGGCCTCGACGGCTTGCGCGCGATGGTGCCGCCTGCGTTCGCCGACGCCGCGCACCCCACCGCTGCGGAGTTGCGCCGGCGCGCGTTGTGGGCGAACTGGCGCGGCATCGCCGACCTCGCCCCGGGCGGCGGCTACGGCGAGCTCTACGGCAGCCTCGCGCGCGTGCAGGGGCGCGAGTTCAGCGCGTTCGCGAGCTTGCCCGGCGCCCATCAGCCGCATCGCGTGCTGGTGCAAGTGCCCGACGAGTTCGATGCCAAGAAACGCTGCCTGGTGGTCAGCGCTTCGTCGGGCTCGCGCGGCATCTACGGCTCGATCGCGGTCGCCGGCGCCTGGGGCCTGCCGAAAGGCTGCGCGGTGGCCTATACCGACAAGGGCGCGGGCACCGATTATTTCGATTTCGACGCCGGCATCGGTGTGCGCGCCGACGGCACCACCGGCCCGGTCGCCGAAGGCGGGCTGGCCTTTACTCCGGATGCGAGCGAACGCGAAGCTTCGAAGGGCGTCGCCTTCAAGCATGCGCACTCGCGCGACAACCCCGAAGCCGACTGGGGCCGGCACGTGCGCCAGGCCGCGCAGTTCGGCTTGCGCTCGCTCGACCGCGCCTTCCCGAAACAGGCGCCTTTCACTTTCGCCAATACGCGGGTGATCGCGGTCGGCATTTCCAACGGCGGCGGCGCGGTGTTGCGCGCGGCCGAGCTCGGCGACGAGGATGGATCGGCCAACGGCTGGCTCGACGCGGTGGTGGCCGGCGAGCCGAACGTCTACGTCGAAGGTGCGCGGCCCTTGTACGACTACACCACCGAAGCCGCTTTGCTGATGCCCTGCGCCTTGCTGCACAAGCCGCTGGGCGCGATGCCGGTGGCGCCGATCAGCGGCGACAGCGCCGAATCGTTCTGCACTTACGCTGCCGCTTTGGGTCTGCTCGGCGACGCGGCCAGGCAGGCGAGCACGGAGGTGCGTGCGCAGGCCGCCTACGAACGCATGCGCGGCAACGGCTGGAGCGACGACGCGCTGCGTGCCGGCGCCTTGTCGGTCAACTTCGATCTGTGGCGCGCGGTCGCGGCGACCTACGCCTCGGCCTACGGCCGCTTCAGCGCCGCACAACAGCCGCGCACGCGCAGTCCCGATCAACCCTGGGTCCGCTATGTCTACAGTGCCGGCCAGGTCGCTCCGGGCGCGCCGATCAGCGAGCGCGCCGCCAGCGAAGCCGAGCGCGCGGCCTGGTGGTCCGATGCCAGCGGCATTCCGCCGGGCGCGGGCGTGTATCTGTTCGGTCCGAACGCGGCGCAGCCCGAGCAACGTCTCGCGCCGCTGGCGGGCCTGCGCGAGTTGTGGAACGGCGAAGCGCTCGGTGAGCAGCAGCCCGAGCGCGGCCTGGCGCTCGCCGCCGCGCAACAGCGCGTGCGCAAGGGCATCGAGGCGACCCGCGCCGCGGCGCCGCGCAAAGACCTGCCCATCGTGGTCGTGCACGGCCTCGACGACGGCCTGATCCCGCCGGCCTTCAGCAGCGCGCCCTACGTGGCGATGGCGCGCGAGGCCGGCGCGCAGGTGCGTTACTGGCAGGTGCGCAACGTCCAGCACTTCGACGCCTTCCTCGGCCTGCCGGCGCTGAGCGCGCGTTATCTGCCGTTGTTGCCCTATGTCTACGAGGCGCTCGACCGCGTCGACGCGCACCTCGACCGGGACCAGCCCTTGCCGGCCGATGCATTGATCCAGACCACGCCGCGCGCGCAAGGGCAGGCCTTGAAGGCCGCCGACCTGGCGATCCCGCGCTGAGGCGCCGGCGCGCCGTTCATCGGCGCGCAAGCCAGGCGCGCACACGGCGTTCATCCGCGCACCAACCGCCGCCATGCGGGCCTGAAGCAGGCCCGACGCGGTTCGCTGCGTGGTTCGCTGGCTCGGCGCTGCCGCTTGCGAGGGGGCGTGCCGAGGGTCGGCACCGGCGAGGATCGATGCCTTTGCGACCTCCGCCTCTTGCGGCGGACGCATCGGCTTTGGCAGGCTGAACGCCCTTCCTGGACGGCCCCCGCGGCCGTTCGCCACGGAGCAGCACCGCATGGCGCGTCATTTTTCGATGCTCCGCGAATTCCATCTCGCGGACTGGTTCACCCTCGCCAACGCCTTCTGCGGCACCGGCGCGATCTTCGCCGCGATGCGTTTCCTGCAGGAAGGCGGGGTGCGCGATTTGATGATCGGCATGGCGCTGATCCCGCTGGCCTTCATTTTCGATGCGCTCGACGGCCGCGTCGCGCGCTGGCGCAAGTCCTCGTCCACGCTCGGGCGCGAACTGGATTCGCTGGCCGACGTGATCTCCTTCGGCGTCGCGCCGGCGGCGCTGGCCTATGCCTGCGGCCTGCAGGGCGGTTGGGACTGGGTGGTGCTGAGCTATTTCGTCGGTTGCGGCGTCAGCCGCCTGGCGCGCTACAACGTCACCGCTGAAGCCCTGGCCGGCGACGAGGGCAAGGTCAAATACTTCGAGGGCACGCCGATCCCGACGAGCCTGCTGCTGGTGATCGTGCTCGCCATCGCCGCGGTGCAGGGCGACATCGGCGCCGATCTGTGGCTCGGCATGTTCAAGCTCGGGCCCTGGCAGTTCCATCCGCTGGTGCTGATGTTCGCGCTGTCGGGTTCGTTGATGATCAGCAAGACCTTGCGTATTCCCAAGCCCTGATCGAAAGCCTTGCGCGTGGTCGTGTCCTGCCTCGACGGCGGTGGCGCGCGCAGTGGACCGATCCCGTCTGCGCAACCACGCTGGATAGGTTGCGGCCCCGAGCCAAGCGTTCGATGGGCAGGTGTTCGACGGGCAGGAGCAAATCCCCCCTTTTTCCAAAGGGGGGGACGAAGCCATCGCGGCACGGCCGCGGCGCTCAGTGGAAGTCGCGCGAATGCGTGCTCAGGCTGCCGAGCAGGGCGGTCAGGTCTTCCATGCGCGAGACGATCAGGTTCTGCACGCCGTCGACGCGTTCCAGGCGCGCGTCGATCGCCATCAGCCGCGCTTCGACCAGGACCCGGCGCTGGCGCTGGGCGAGATCGCGCCAGACGATCGCATTGACCGTGCCGTCCTCGTCTTCGAGGCTGAGGAAGGTCACCCCGCCGGAGGTTTCCGGATGCTGGCGCACGGTCACCAGACCGGCGAAACGTATCAGGGTGCCGGACTCGGTCTTGGCCAGTTGCGAGGAACGCCGGCAGCGCCGCGCGTGCAGGGCGCTGCGCAGCAGCGACAAGGGATGGCGGCCGAGGGTGGTGCCGAGCAGGGCGTAATCGGCCTGCACGTCCTCACCGGCGGTCGGCAGCGGCAGCGACACCGGCGCTTCGTCGCGGGCCACGCCGGCGAACAGCGGCAACTGGGTGTCGACGCCGGCGACCGCCCAACGCGCGCGATGGCGATGGCCGGCGAGCGCGCGCAGCGCCCCCGAATCGGCGAGCAGGGCGCGCACGCGGGTGTCGATGGCGGCGCGCGTGCACAGGTCTTCGACGTCGCGCCACGGCGCCCGCACGCGCGCGTCGGCGATGCGCTCGGCCGAGGCCTCGTCGAAACCGTTGATCAGGCGCAACCCCATGCGGATCGCATGCGGATGCTTGCCGACCCGGCCGTGCACCGGTTCCAGGGTGCAGTCCCATTCGCTGTAGCGCACGTCGACCGGTAGCACTGCGACGCCGTGGCGGCGCGCGTCGTGGAGGATTTGCCCGGGCGTGTAGAAGCCCATCGGCATCGAGTTGATGACCCCGCAGGCGAACGCGGCCGGGTGGTGATGCTTGAGCCAGCAGCTGACGTAGGTGATCAGGGCGAAGCTGGCGGCATGCGACTCGGGAAAGCCGTAGCTGCCGAAACCCTTGATCTGCTCGAAGATGCGGTGGGCGAAGTCTTCCGTATAGCCCCGTTCGAGCATGCCCTCGCGCAATTTGTCGCGATGCGGTTCGAGCCCGCCGTGACGTTTCCAGGCCGCCATCGAGCGGCGCAGCTCATCGGCCTCGCCGGGCTCGTAGCCGGCGGCGACGATGGCGATCTGCATGACCTGTTCCTGGAACAGGGGCACGCCGAGGGTGCGCACCAGCACCGTGCGCAGCGCTTCCGAGGGGTATTCGACCAACTCGGGATTCTTGCGCCGCAGCAGGTAGGGGTTGACCATGTCGCCCTGGATCGGCCCGGGCCGCACGATCGCGATCTCGATCACCAAGTCGTAGAAAGTGCGTGGGCGCAGCCGCGGCAGCATCGACATCTGCGCGCGCGATTCGATCTGGAACACGCCGATGGTGTCGGCCTCGCAGATCATGTCGTAGACGGCCTCGTCCTCGCCGCGGGCGAGGATGCCGGCCATGTCGAGCTGGCCGTGGCCCTGGCGCTCGAGCGAGGCCAGGGTCTTGCGCACCGCGGTCAGCATGCCGAGCGCCAGGCAGTCGACCTTGAGGATGCCCAGGGCGTCGAGATCGTCCTTGTCCCATTGCACCACGGTGCGGTCGTCCATGGCCGCGTTCTCGACCGGCACCAGGGTGTGCAGCGGCCGCTCGGAGATCACGAAGCCGCCCGGGTGCTGCGACAGATGGCGCGGGAAGCCCTGTTGCACCAGATGCGCGGACAGCGCGACCACGCGTTGCAGCAGGGGCGAATCCGGGTCGAAGCCGCGTTCGCGCAGGTGCTCGGGCAAGGGCACGTCCTCGCTCCAGCGGTCGAGCGTGCGCGCGAGTTCGCCGATCTGGTCCTGCGGCATGCCCAGGGCGGCGGCGACGTTGCGCACCGCGCTGCGGCCGCGGTAGCTGATCGCCACCGCGGTCAGCGCCGCGCGTTCTCGGCCGTAGCGGTTGAACACGTATTGCAGCACTTCCTCGCGCCGTTCGTGCTCGAAGTCGACGTCGATGTCCGGCGGTTCGTTGCGCTCGATCGACATGAAACGTTCGAACAGCATGCCCATGCGGACCGGGTCGATCTCGGTGATGCCCAGCGCGTAACAGACCACCGAATTCGCCGCCGAGCCGCGGCCCTGGCAGAGAATGTCTTGCGAACGGGCGAAATCGACGATGTCGTGGACGGTGAGGAAATACGACTCGTAGTCGAGGTGGGCGATGACGCGCAGCTCGTGGTCGATCTGCTTTTGCGCATCCGCCGGCACGCCGTGCGGCCAACGCGCGGCGGCGCCTTTGGCGACCAGCCGCGGCAGCCAGGTCTTCGGGGTTTCGCCGGCCGGGATCAACTCGTGCGGGTACTGGTATTCGAGGTCGCGCTTGAGGTCGAAACGGCACATCGCCGCGATCCTCACGCTTTCTTCGAGCATCGCGCGCGGATAGATCGCCGCGAGCGCCTTGCGGATGCGCAGGTGGCGCTCGCCGTTCGGGAACAGGCGGTGGCCGGCCTCGGCGACGGTGGTGCGGTGGCGGATCGCGGTCAACACGTCCTGCAAGGGCCGGCGCGCGCGTTCGTGCATGTGCACGTCGCCGGCGGCGACGGTCGCCAGGCCATGGCGCGCCGCCAGCGCCTGCAGCTCGACCAGGCGAGCGTCGTCGTCGGGGCCGCGATGCAGTTCCACCGCCAGCCACAGGCGCGCGCCGAAACGCTCGCGTAGCCAGGCCGCGTGGGCGTCGTCGCGGTCGTCGCCGTCGGGCAGCCACAGCGCCAGCAGGCCTTCGCAGCGGCCGTCGAAATCCTCGGGCAGCGAGCGGTATTCGCCTTTCTTCGCGCGTCGCCGCGCGGTAGTGATCAATCCGCACAGCGAGGCGTAACCGGCCGGTTCGGCGACCAGCAGCACGATTCTGGGCCCGCCGTCGATGCGGATCTCGCTGCCGACGATCAGCGCCAGGCCGGTCTGTTTGGCCGCCTGCCAGGCACGCACGATGCCGGCCAGGGTGCACTCGTCGGTGATCGCCAGGGCGCGATAGCCCAGCGCTTGCGCGCGCTCGAACAATTCGCTGGCGATCGAGGCGCCGCGCTGGAAACTGAAAGCCGACAGGCAATGCAGTTCGGCGTAGTCGGGCAGGGCGCGGTCGGGCGGGGCGCTCATGCGAACCAGCCGTGCAGGATCAGCGGGCCGTCGCTGCCGGCGCTGCGGTAGACCCAGGCGCGCTGGCCTTTGACGGTTTCGACCAGGTAATAGTCGCGGCGCACGTCGCCTTCGTCCCACCAGCCCGATTCGATGCGCTCCGGGCCGGCCAGGACCCGGGCGACCTTGTCGTGCAGCGGCTCGGGTTCGCGCAGCAGCCAACCCGGGCGCAGCACTTTGCGTGCGTGCTTGTCGGCGCGCGCGGCGACATCGCCGGGCAGGCTGCGCCAGGCGCGCTCGGGACGATGGTCGGCTTGCGGCGCGAGACCCTGCACGCCATCGTCGCCGAGCCGCGCGCGCAGGCGTTCGCGCAACTGCGTCCACGGCAGCGCCTGTTGCGGGCGGGTGTCGAACAGGTCGCGGCGCGCCGGCACGAACGGCGGCAAGGCCTCGGCAAGCAGGCGCAAGCCGACCACCGCGGCCGGCAGCTGCGCCTGCTGCAGGCGGCCGCGCGCGAGTTCGAACAGCATCGTCGCATCGCGTTCCGGCGCGAGCAGCCCGACGACGACCTCGGTCGGCGGATGATTCAGGTGGTGGGCGTGGCGCTCGTGTTCGAGGATCAGCTTGAAGCGTTCGACGCCGCCGTCGCGGCCGGACAGATAGGCCGATAAGTCGGCGGTGAGCCGGCGCAGGGGAAACAACAACGCCAGGCTGGATTCGACTTCGTGGCCGAGCTCGATGCGCGCGTCGAAGGCGTCCGGCGGTTGGAAATAGACCAACGGCGGCGTCGCCGCGCCGCGCAATGCGTCGAGCCGGGTCAGCACGTCCTGGCCGAAGCGCCGCGCCAGCGGCGCGCGCGGCAGGGCGAAGACCGCGCCGAGTTTGCGCAGGCCCATGCGCTGCAGGGCTTCGACGGTGTCGGCGTCGAAACCGCTGCGTTCGATCGGCAACTTCGCCAGCATCGCTTCGAGCCGGTCGTCGTCGCAGCACAGCCCGTCTTCGATGTTGGTCAGCACGCGCGCGGCATGCGGGTTCGGGGCGGCGGCGATGCGATGGCGGAAACCCAGTTCGTGCAATTCCTGCGCGAGCCGTTCGCGCAACTGCGGCCACGGCCCGAACAAACGCCGGCTGCGCCCGACCTCAAGCACGATCGCATGCGGAAAAACGGTGCTGACCTGCGAGCTGTAGCGATAGGCCCAGGCGGCGAGCAATTGGCGCGCGTGTTCGGCGGCTTGCGGATCGTGGTCGACGGTCTGGAACCCGTCGGCGATCGCCTGCGCGGCGATCAGCGACATGCCGGGTTTCAGGCCGAGTGCGCGTGCGCCGGCGTTGACCGCATACAAACGCCGTCGCGCTTGCGGGCCGTCGACCAGGGCCAGCGCGCGTTCCGGTTCTGCATGTCCGCGCAGGACCACGTCGAGCGCCAGTTGCGGCAACAGCAGGCAGGCCCAGCGCATGTCCGTCGGCTCAACGCGGGCGCAGGGGCAGGACCTGCGCGGGACGCGCCGGCGACGGGTCGGGACGCGCGGGATCGACACGCGCGCCTGGGCTCGGCTGCGCGGCGAGGCGGATCGGTGGCGGCACGGCGGGTTCGCTGTGGCCCGGTTCGCTTTCGCTACGGATCGTTTCGATGCGCGTCGACGCCGCCGCATCGGCGATGCCGCTGCGCGCGCCATGGGCGAAGGCGATCGGCCGGGCCGGCGCATTGCCGCCGCGGCACTTGAGCACGCGCAGCTGCCGCGGCGCGGTGTCGATGGCGATGCGCAGCGCCGCCGGCGAAGGGTTTAACGCCGCGCGGCTGTCGCGCAGGGCGAAGCCCAGGCATTGCCCGGTCTCGGCCGCGACCTGCAGCCGGCGCAATGCGCGGTCGTCGGCGCGCTGCGGCCAGCACAGCACTGCGGCGCAAGCGCCTGAGCGCAGGCATTGCTCGGCCGCCCACAAGGCATCGCGATGCTGGGCGCGCACCCATTGCAAGCGCGCCGGCGCCACCCCGGCATCGCGCCAGGCCGGTGCATACGGCACGAACGGCGGGTCGATCAGGACGATCATGCGGCCGCCGTGCAGAGCGTCGTCCTGCGACAGCCGCGCCAACGCCGGCCACAGCAGTTCCAGTTCGCCGACGCCGTTGGCCGGCAACAGCAATTCGCTCAAGGCCGCCTCGGGCCAGCCGCCGGTCGGCAGGGCGGCGTCGAGCGCGGCGTGACCGGTGGATTGCGAGGAAGGCGCCAGGTTCGCCGACTGCCCGCGCCAGACCTGGCGGGTGTCGATCAAGCGATCCAACGCGACGATGTTGCTCATGGCCGCGCTCAGGCCCGGCGTACCAGGCCGCAGTAAATGCCTTCGATGGCGAAGTCGGCGTCGGCGGCGATCACGATAGGCGCGTAGTCGGGATTGCGCGGCAGCAACTCGATGCCGTCGGCGGTGATCTTCAGGCGCTTGATGGTGATTTCCTCGCCGATGCGCGCGACCACGGTCTGGCCGTTGGCGGCGTCGCGGGTGCGGTGCACGGCGACCAGGTCGCCGTCGAGGATGCCGTCTTCGCGCATCGAATCGCCCTTGACCCGCAGCAGGTAGTCCGGGCGCGGCGAGAACAGCAGGCGGTCGATCAGGACGTGGCTCTCGGCCTCGGCGGCGGCGCCGATCGGCGCGCCGGCGGCGACCCGGCCGAGGATCGGCAGGGGCAGGCGCGAATCGTCGCTGGCGGCGACAACGGCGCGGTCGGTGTGGTCGTAGCTGCCGGTGTCGAAGTCGCCCGTATCGAAGCCGCTCGTATCGAAGCCGCCGTCCAGGCCGCCCTGGTGGACCAGGCGGATGCCGCGGGCGCGGCCGGGCAGCAGCTCGATCAGCCCTTCGGCCTGTAAGGCCTGCAGGTGGTAGCCGGCCGAACGGTTCTGGCGGAAGCCGAAATGCGCGGCGATCTCCTGCTGCGACGGCGGCAGGCCGTCGGCGGCGATGCGTTCGCGCAGGTAGGCGAGGAGGGCGCGGCGGGTATCGGTCAGGCTCATGTACTAATCTTAGTAACAAATGGGCAAGCCGGTAAGACTTGATCGAGGCAGCCGACGGATGGTCCGGCTCGCAGCGCGAGCCTGCGTCGGGCCGGTCGCGCAGGCTGAGATCGCGGCTTCGTGCTCGGGATTCCGGGGGACGGGAATTCGGGGTAGGAGCGGCGCAAGCCGCGACCCCGGCCGGGAGGTCGTCGCTGGCCGCAAGCTGTGCGGCTTCGAAATGATCTGAAGGGCCTGCGTATTCGAGGCTTCGGGCGGTCGCGGCTTGCGCCGCTCCTACCCTTTGAAGCCTTGATCCGAACCGGCGGCGCGCCGACGAACGGAGATTGACTCCGGTCGGTTCATTCTTTAATTTCTGTCTAAACAGAAATAAGAGAAGGCCCATGCAGCTCAGCCCGCTCCAAGAGAAATTCATCCTCCACTGGGGCGAGATGGGCAGCCGTTGGGGCGTCAACCGCACGGTCGCCCAGATCCACGCGCTGCTGTTCCTGTCCGAGCGCGCGATCACCGCCGACGAGATCTGCGAGACCCTCAGCCTGGCGCGTTCCAACGTCAGCACCAGCCTCAAGGAGCTGCAGGGCTGGAACCTGGCCCGGGTCACCCACGTGCTCGGCGACCGCCGCGACCACTTCGAGACCTACAAGGACGTCTGGGACATCTTCCGCGCCGTGGTCCAGGAGCGCCGCCGGCGCGAGATCGAGCCGACCCTGAGCATGCTGCGCAGCTCGGTGCTCGACAGCGCCAGCCACCCGGCCGATCCGCGCGACCAGCGCACCCTGGAGCGCATGCGCGAGGTGCTGGACTTCATGGAGACCGGCACGAGCTGGATCGACGAGATGAACCGGCTCGACCCCAAGACCCTGATCAAGCTGCTCAAGATGGGCGCGCGCATCCAGCAGTACGTGCGCGGCCCGGTCAAGCCGCTGCCGCCTGCGCAGGCGCCGCCGGTCGAGCCTTATGCCGGGGCGGTTGCCGATCTCGAAGCAGACCCCGAAGCAGGCCAGCCCGACGCGCGCCAGCCCGAAGCCGGCCGCGCACGCGCCGGGGACGACCCGTCCTGAGCGTTTTTTTGCCCGGCAATTTCTCTAATTACCGAAATAACTGTAGGAGCAGGCCATGAGCAAGCACGATCCCGCCCCGCACGCCGTCATCGCCCTGTACGACCACGCTTGTCCGCTGTGCCGCACCGAGATGCACCGATTGAAGGCCCACGACCGTCGCGGCCGCCTGCAACTGATCGACATCGCCGCGCCGGACTTCGATGCCGCGCAGTGGGGCTTCGAGTTGGAGGCGCTGCGCAATGCCCTGCATGTGCGCCTGCCGAACGGCGAATGGCGGATCGGCGTGCCCGGCATCGCCGAGACCTATCGCGCGGTCGGCCTGGGCTGGCTGACCTGGCCGTTGCGCGTGCCGGGAGCGGGGCGCATGGCCGCGCGCGCCTACCGCTGGATCGCGCCGAACCGGCACCGCGTGTCGCGCTGGCTCGGCTATCGCGAGGCCGGGCACGAGCCCGCGCCGCGCTGCGACAACGAGCATTGCCCGACCCACTTCTGAGCGGAGCGCGATCATGGAACGTGTCTTCATCGCCTTGTTGCTGCTCCAGGTCGTACTGGGCGCGATCGACACCGTCGCCCATCACGAACTGATGGAAAAACTCGCCAACCGCCGCAGCGCCGCGCTCGAACTGAAACTGCATTCGGCGCGCGCCTTCATCTACGGCGCGTTGTTCCTGGTGTTCGCCTGGCTGCATCCGCAAGGCCTGTGGCTGGCGCTGGTGTGGGCGCTGGTGCTGGTCGAGGTCGCCATCACCCTGTGGGATTTCGTGGTCGAGGATGCGACCCGCCTGCTGCCGCCGACCGAGCGCGTGCTGCACACCGTCCTTGCCGTCAACGGCGGCGCGATGTTCGCCGTGTACGCCCTGGCGACCGCACAGGACTGGAGCGCGCCGAGCGCCTTGCTGCCGATCTCGCACGGTTGGGCGTCATGGGCGCTGACCGCCGCGGCGCTCGGCATCGGCGTCTCGGCGCTGCGCGATGGACTCGCCGCACGCGTCAATGCTGCCGAACCGGCGCCGCGCGCCTTGCTCGCCGGCCAGCCGCAGACCGGTTTCCTGATCAGCGGCGGCACCGGTTTCATCGGTACGGCGCTGGTCGAGGGCCTGGTCGCCGGCGGCCATCGCGTGACCGTGCTCAGTCGCGATCCGCGCCGCGCCGCCTTGCGCTTCGGCGGCCGCGTGCGTTGCATCGCCGATACCGCCGAATTGCGCGGCGACGAAGCCATCGACGTGGTGGTCAATCTTGCCGGCGCACCGGTGGTCGGCCCGCGTTGGACGCCAACGCGCAAGCATGCGTTGCGCGCGAGCCGCCTCGACACCACCCATGCCTTGCGCGCCTGGTGCGAGCGTTCGCAGCACAAGCCGGCGCTGTGGCTGCAGGCCAGCGCGATCGGCCTGTACGGCGCGCATGCGCGCAGCGGGCCGGAATTGCGCGAGCCCGCGGCGCAGGCCGGCGATTTCGCCAGCGAGCTGTGTCGCGACTGGGAACGCGCCGCCGCGCCGGTCAGCGAGTGGGGCGTGCGCCTGACCACGATGCGCCTGGGCCTGGTCCTGCACCGCAGCGGCGGGGTGTTGCCGATGCTGTCGCTGTCGGCCTCGCTCGGCGCCGGCGCGGTGCTCGGCGACGGCAAGCAGTGGTTCGCCTGGGTGCATCTGGACGACGTGCTGCGCTTCGTCGAACAAGCCGTCGAGCACGTCGGCATGCGCGGCCCCTACAACCTGGTCGCGCCGGGCGGCTGCACCCAGGCCGAGTTCACTCGCGCGTTGGCGCGCGGCCTGCATCGGCCGGCCTGGCTGCGCATGCCGGCCTGGCCGTTGCGCCAAGCGCTCGGTGAGATGTCGACGATGCTGCTCGACGGGCCGAAGGTCGAACCGCGCCGACTGCTCGATCAGCGTTATCGCTTCCTGCATCCCGATCTCGACGGCGCACTCAGCGCCGGTCGCGAGCGCGCTTGCCGTTCTACTTATTCGGGTGAAGAACACCCAGGGGACCAACATGGAACTGTTGAATCGGGCCGGAATGAATCACTCCGTCATGAAGCAGGCTGTGATGAATCGGGCCGCATACATTCTGGCCTGCTTTAAGCCCGTCGCAACGGCGAGCGAGGCAACCGCGACCGAACGCGGCCTTGCCGGTACGCGCGGCGAAACGCGTTTACCCGAAGCATCCGGCGATCTCGCCGCCTTGCTGCGGGCTGCGCTCGGAGCGCGTTGGAAGTTGCTGCATCCGCATATCCAGGCGCGCTTCACTCTCGGCGACGGCGAGGCGCAGGCCGAGTACGTCGGCAACATGCACCAGGTGCGCTGCACGCGCCTGGGCGGTTTGTTCGCGCGCGCGATCCGCTACGCGCGCGTGCTGCCGCACCAGAACGCCGACGAGGTGCCGTTCCGTTTCGACGTGCAACCTTTGCGCAGCGGCCTGGGCTGGATCAAGACCCGCACCTATCACTTCATCGACGAGGTGTTCAGTTTCCGCTCGCGCATGGTCCTCGGCGAAAACGGCGAATTGCTCGAGCATTTCGGCGGCGGCCTGGGCATGCGCGTGCGCCTGGAGGTGCTGCCGAACCGGCTGGTGTTCGTCGACCAGGGGTTTTTCCTGCACTGGCGCGGCCTGCGTTTGCCGTTGCCGCGGCCGTTCTGGCCGGGCCGCTTCGTTCTTGTGCATAGAGACCTCGACGCAGCGCATTTCGAAGTCACGATCGATGTCGTGCACCCGTGGTTCGGACCGCTGTTCCATCAGGACGGAACCTTCGAGCGCATGGAAGCGGCGCGGGTCTGACCGGCGAAGGAGACGCCGGGAAGGGCGCAGGGAAGCGCCGACAAGGACGGCGCAGGGGCCATGGACGGCCTGGCGCGGGGCAGGGAATGCACCGCGCCACGCAGCACCGATGCGGCTCAGGCCACCCGGAACAACACGTTGTAGTGGAAGCGCCGGCCGGTGGTCGCGCGCAGTTTCCTGGCGTCGCGGTGCTCGGGATTGATCAGGGCGTTGTATTCCTCCGGCACGATCACCGACGGCACCAACAGAATCGCCGAGGCTTGGCTGGCCAGCCATTGCGAACCCACGCGCACGCTGGCCATGCCCGCCGGCACCGCGTCCCAAGCGCCCGGCAGTTCCTGCGGCGACAGCTGCAGGCGCGCCTTCCAAACCGCGGCGGGCACGTCGATCGACACCACGTGCCGGTTCAAGGGCAGACCGTGCGCATCGACATAGGCCGCGGTTTCCAGCGCCGCCAGCGCCAATGAGGTGGCGGTGTAGAGCACCCGCTGGCCGTCGTCGTTCCAACGCCCGGGACGCGCGGCCGCGCCGGCGCCGCTGAGATCGTCGGCGCGATAGGCGCGGGTTTCGGTGGCGATGCGCCAGAGTTTCATGAGGCCGGCCTCGTCCTTGCGGCTGCGCCGGACGTCACTGGTAGGAGCCGCTTTCGAGCGAGCCGAGCAAACGCGCGACGACATCGAAGCCGGTCGGGGTGTCGAGCAGATCGGCCGGCTTGCGGCCGCCGAGCGCGGGCTGCGGCTGCTCGATCCAGCGCCCCAGCCACTTGGCCGAATCGAAGCCGCGCGCGCCTTCGGCGGTGCTCGCATCGACGATGGCCTCGGTGATGCCGAGCAAGCGCATGATGCCGAGCGCGGCCTGGCCGCTGGCGCCGGCGATGCGCGCCTGTTGCGCGGCCTTGCTTTCGGCGGTGGCCTTGGCGATGCCGAGGATGTTGAACATGCGCACTGCCGGCAGCTCCATGCTCGCGGCCATGTGCTTGACGACCTGCGCCGGCACGCCCTGGCGTTCGGCCGCCACGCGCTGCAGCGGCGTCGCCGAGCGCAGATAACTGACGTAGCCCTTGAGCGTGGCGGGGGCGCCGTGGACGTCCAGCGGCGGCTCCTTGACCGACAGACCGCGCTGGCGTTGGGAGGCGGGGTAGGCCTGCGATTCCTGCAGGCCGAGCTTGCTTTCGTGCACGCTGGACTGCGCGCGCCCCGCCGACTTGGCGAGCGGCTTGGCCGGCGAGGGCTTCTTGGCGGCTTTGCTCATGGCGGGGCTCTGTCTGGATCGGGACTCACTCTAGCACAAAACTGGACGGCCATCACAAGTGGCGCCGGGCCCGCCCGGGCCGCCC